>JAPKZO010000016.1:34756-72813 GCA_026393755.1 Acidobacteriota bacterium | reverse complement strand
ACCGAGGCCCAACGGCGTGCACTCGACCTGCTCAAAGCGATTGCGTAACGGCGTGTAGACAGAATCGCATCCCCGGCGCAGCACGTATCTGCTTCACCGGACAGGAGATCAGGCGCACTCACCAATGGAACTTCAGTCTAGATTCGCTCTTCACTCGCGTTAGCGTCATCAGGGGCCAGGCATCGCGCCTGGCCCTCGTCGTTTCGGGGAGCGCCGAGCGACGCGACGTCGGCCGGCGCCAGATGTCGGACCGGGTGCCCGCAACGCTGTGCGTTCCTGACATCGATCGGTTTCTTGGCGGCCTTTGGGCATGATCAACCGGTGTCCCTCCCACCAGGGCTTGGAGTCCCGGGTCTCCCATGGAACAATGCGGGGTCATGCGATTCCGTGTCGTGCTGCTCACGATCACCGCGTTGGCCGCCTCGGCGGCCGGCGCGTCGGCCCAATCGTCAGCCCCCCGTTCGTTTCAATTGCGAGCCGCCACGCTGACCACCCCGCCCGTCATCGATGGAGTCGTGAATGACGGCGAGTGGCGGGGCGCGGCCATCGCCACCGATTTCATCCAGTTTCAGCCTCAGCGCGGCCAGCGTGCTTCGACGAAGACGGTGGTATTCATTGCTCTGGATACCCGCTACATTTACGTGGCGTTCAGGTGTTGGGACGATCAGCCGCTTACCGCCAGACTGACGCAACGCGACGGGGATCTGCTCTCTGACGACTCGGTCGTGGTCGTACTCGACACCGCCGATGACCGGCAAACCGGTTACTACTTCTTCACCAATCCGCTTGGCACCCAGATGGACGGCCGCATCATTGACGATGGCCGGCAGACCGACAACACCTGGGATGGCCCGTGGCGGTCGGCTGCGAAACGCACCGACGTGGGGTGGTCGGCCGAGTTCGCGATTCCCCTCTCGACGGTGAAATACGCGGCGGGGAAGGACCGCGTCTGGGGTCTCAACCTTGGTCGTGAGCGTCGACGCACCCTGGAGTTCAGTTCGTGGGCCGGACCGCTCGACAGCCTGGCCCGCGTGTCGCAAGCCGGTCAATGGGCAGGCCTGGACCTGCCTGCGCCGCCACGGGCTCACCAGATCATCCCGTACGGTTTCACCCGCCTGCAGGAGCGCACGACGACGGACTGGCAAGCCGGCCTGGACGCGCGGTACAGCGTCACCCCACAGACCTCGGTCTACGGCACGCTCAACCCGGACTTCGCAACGATCGAAGCGGACGTCGAGCAGGTCAACCTGACCCGCTTCGAGGTGTCGCTGCCTGAGAAGCGGCAGTTCTTTCTGGAAGGCTCGGAGCTGTTCAAACAGCGGATTCGGACCTTCTACTCGCGCCGGATCGAGGACATCCTCGTCGGTGGAAAGGTCCTCGGCAAGCAGGGCCCCTGGACCACGACGTTCCTCACGACGTGGACCGACCCGATCACTGATCAGGGGCGAGCCAATGTCGCCGTTGGGAGGGTTCAGCGCGACGTCTTCGGACGGTCATCGGTGGCGCTGATGGTGGGCAACCGGCGCCTCGGTGGCCTGGACCAGGGGTCGGTCAGCTTCCACACGCACCTCTTTTTCTCGAAGCTGTTCGGCATGACCGCCCAGGTGGTCCAGCGTTGGGGCCCGTTTCGCAAGGGCACCGAGGCGTTCTACGTCCGGCCGTCGTACGATTCTCCGACGGGTCACTTCCACGTCCGATATACGCACTTGGGCAACCGGCTGCGCGAGAATCTGGATGCCGTGGGTCAGATCACAGATGACGACCGCCGCGAGATCGACTCGGCGGTCGAGAAGACGTTCTGGGTGCGAAGCGGCACGTTTGAGCAGATTCAATACGGCTCGAACTACAACATCTACTGGAGCCAGACCGGAGTCCTCCGGAGTTGGGAGATCGATCAGTCGGTCGGGGTGGAGTTCCGGAACCGGCTGAGTCCTGAGGCCAGCTACTCGGAGGAATTCAAACGGTTCGAGAAGGACTTCCGGAACCGCCGGGTGGGGGTGGACCTCGGCTACAACACCCGCGAATACAACTCCCTGCACGGGGGTGTCGAGTTCGGGCGCAACTTCGATGCGGACTTTCAGCTGTGGTCGGCCGGGGTGCGCAGGAAGATTACGGACCAGCTGTCGGCCGAGTATTCGCTCGAACGTCTCATCCTCACACCGGACCCCGGCGGCGAGAACACCTGGATCCACGTCATCCGCGCGAACCAGTCCTTTACCAAGGATCTCTTTCTGCGCGTCTTCTTCCAGACCAATTCGGCCATCGACCGCAGGAACCTGCAGGCGGTCTTCGTGTGGCGGTACCTGCCGCCGTTCGGAACGATCCAGGTGGCCTACCAGCGTGGCACGGCCGCCTTCGGCCAACGGTCAGCCCAGGGACATACCCTCTTCCTCAAGGCCACGACGGTGTTCTAGACGATGATCGATTCTCTCTCGCTTCCTGCGCTTGTCGTCTTCGATTTGGGCGGCACCACCATCAGAGATCGCGGGGAAGTTCCCGCCGCCTTCGCCGGCGCACTCGAGGCATCCGGCCTCACAGTCGATCCCGGCGCCGTTGCGACGTGGCGGGGTGCCTCCAAGCGAGAGGTCCTCAACCACCTGGTCGCCAATCAACGGCCGGCCCTGACCGACACCGAGCGCGACGCACTCGTGGCCGTCATGTATCGTCGGTTCTGCGCCACACTCACCGAACAACTGAGTCGCGCCCCGGACCTGGCGTTTCCCGATGCGCGAGTGACGTTTGAGCGGCTGCATGATGCGGGAATCCGCGTCGCGCTCAACTCCGGATTCGACCGGGCGATCGTGGACGTGATCCTCGCCGTGACGGGCTGGCCCGACGGCCTCGTCGATGCGGTCGCCTGCGGGGACGAGGTTCCTGCCGGGCGTCCGGCGCCGTTCATGATCTTTCGCGCGATGGAACGGACCGGCGTCGCCGACGTCGGGCGGGTGGCCGTGGTCGGGGACACGCGTCTCGATCTGGAAGCCGGGGCCAACGCTGGCGTGGCGTATCGAATCGGCGTGCTGACCGGAGCGCACGATCGGGCGACGCTCGAACGTGCCCCATTTACCCATTTGCTTGAGTCCGTGCGTATCGTTCCAGATCTCTGGCTCTGAACCCCAGAGAACACGGGGCTCCCGCGCCGAAGCCGCCCCGTTCGGGCGGATCAGTACCGCCAGGAGCACTGGAGCTTGACGAGGAGCTGATTCGAGTCGAGCCGCCAACGATCGGTGATGTCGTTCAGGTTGTGGTTATAGATGACAAACAGATCGCCCAACGGGTGAAACGTCCACCGCAGCCTCGTGTTTGTGCCGATCGTGCGGCTGTCGGTGTCGTACTGCACGAAGCTGCTGACCTGCAGGTTGGGCGAGACGTTGATTTGCGTTCGCGCGCCGACCAGGGTCTGATCAAATCGTCCCTCCCTCAATCGGCCGATGTCGTGTTCGCCCGAGAGACTGAACGTGAACAGGGCCGTCGGGTTCCATGAAGCCGTCAGCAGGATCTGATCCAGCTGCCCGTCGTAGAAGCTCCCGAACCACCACGTGGCCTGACCGCTCAGCTTGCGTTTGGCAGCCGATCCGGCTTCCAGCCGATAGCGCATGAAGTGGTACGGTCCGGCCGGAATCACCACGCCGTCAGCGATCTCGAACGGCGTGGAGAGTTGTTCGCCGGTTGGCCGGATGTTGATCTCAACGCGGTCGCCGCTCTCGAAACGCCAGTTCACCGGGGCCAGAAAGACACGGTAACTTTCCCACTCGCCGCGCAAGTCCGTCACCGCGACCACTTCAAACTCGTTGAACATCTGGCGGATGTGCCAGAAGCTCGGACGGGGATCGTATTCACCGACGAGGCTGAAACTATGCACGCCCGGTCGAGGCACGAAGCCCAGCGATGGTTGAAACGCGTCGCCAACCCGCATGTAGGTCAGCGAGACGTTCCACAGATCATTCGGATAGGCGAGTTTGACGCCCGCCGCCGTGCGGTCGTCTTTCGCGCCGGCCTGGCCCGTCGCCAGACCCCAGAGCCCGACCAGGAAGTTCTTGTCGCCGCGGAAGTGCGAGGTTTGATACGTGAAGTCGCCGCCCGCCAGCCAGCTTCCGCTTCTTCCGGTCGGATCGCCGAATGTCGCGATGGCGCCAACGGAGGATTCCCGGAAGATGTCCTGCTTGATCCGCACCGCTCCCATCGTCGAGCCTGGCGCCACGCCATCCACCGCCCCGGTGCGGGCGACCACCGCGCCAGCGCTGGTCTGTCCGACACGCCCATTCAGCTTGCCGGCGATCCTGATGGGCACTTGCTGATGGTCGACCAGCCCGATGGACCGGCTGAAGAACGGCACCACGTCGCTGCCGAGCCCGGCACCGAACTGGAAGATATCGGCCCCTTCCAGAAAGAACGCGCGCTTTTCCGGAAAGTAGAGCGAGAACCGCGTGAGGTTGGTCTGGCGCGTGTCGGCCTCGGTTTCGGCGAAGTCGGTGTTGACAGACGCTGAGGCGAGCAGATTGGCGCCGACGCGTTTGGTCACATCGAGGCTGGCGTGCCCGTCCCCGGACAGCGCGGAGTCAGGCGTGGGTTTGCCGCCGCCCGCGACCACGGAAGGCCGAACGGTCAGGCCCATCCCCAGATCGAAGTTCGGCAGGTTGGTCAGCAGACCTGCGCGACTCATCTGCGTGATCTTGTAGTCGCGGACCGGACTGGCCCATCGATCCGTTTCCTGCAGTCGTTGAACGCGGCGCTGGATGTTGAAATTCCAGGCGGTCAGCCCTGGCTTGAAGCCGAGCGTCTGAATTGGAATCCTGATTTCCGCAGTCCACCCCGTTTCGGTTTTCCTCGTCGCCGCCTCCCAGATCCCGTCCCAGTTGCTGTTGACATCTCCGCCGCCTGGATTGATCAGCGCGTCGTAGCGCGCCCCGCTCGGATTGACCCAGAAGGTGTAACCAGACCGGCCGTCCCGAAACGTGTCGAGGACGATTTCGATGTGGTCCTCCGAGCTCATCGAGCCGTCACGCTGCCTGGTGTAGCTGACGATCCCACGAGGATCGGGATCCTCACAGACGATCCCAAAGACGATGGCGCGGGGACTGGCGAGCACCTGCACTCGCGTGCGGCCCGTGGGAGTGGCCCCTTCCTTTGGCTCAGTCATCGTCAGGTTGTCGATGGCGGGCGCGTTCGTCCACGCGGGTTCGTTCAACACCCCGTCGAGGTGGAGGTCTGCCGGCAGCACACCGACCCGAAGCGACGGGGGAGTATCCGGTATCTGGGCGCGTGCGGGCATGGCACAGGCCCAGGCCGCGAGAAGGACGGCCCCGACTCGCGCGAGGCCGCTCAGGCGGACCCGACGCGAATGACTCGATCGGCCACACGACGGAACAAAGGGCGAACACGTTATCACGACAATACGGTCCGGGGCGATTGTTGATGCCGCCTACTTGACGGCAATCTGGAAGTCGTCGAAATACGTCACCGAATCAGCCTTGGTCCAGACCCCGATTGTGCCGGCACCGGCGAAGGTGGCGTCCTCGACGTCGTAGAGCGGCTCACTATTGTAATAGATCGGGAACAACGTGCCGTTCGCAACGACGCGGAGCGTGCTCCACTGGCCCGATTTCACCGGCGCGCTCATGCCGTAGGCGGATGGCGGCGTTCCCTTCGGCGCGGCGATGAGCCGCAGCGCGAATCGCGACACATCGATCATGGTGCAACAGATGCGACATCCGCCGCCGCCTTCAGCTCGAAGGGGCGTCAGGAAGCCCGAAGATCGACGCGCGTCCGGGCTCGCCCGTGGAGCGATCACTCCGATTGGAGCGCCGAGATCGGATCGAGGCGGGCCGCCTGATGAGCCGGGTAGAAGCCGAAAAAGATGCCGATCGCCGTTGAGACGCCGATAGAGATCGCGACGGCCTGCATCGACAGGTGCATGGGCCATCCAAGATAGCTGGCCAGCATTTGCGACCCGAGGTACCCGGCGAGCGTTCCAAGTCCGCCGCCGCCGACGGTCAGCACCAACGCCTCCACCAAGAATTGCCAGCGAATGTCCCGTCCTCTTGCACCGGTGGCCATCCGAATCCCGATTTCCCGCGTGCGCTCAGTGACCGAGACCAGCATGATGTTCATGATCCCGACACTTCCGACCAGCAGCGAGACGGCCGCAATGCCGGTCAGCAGCATCTCCATGGTCCGCGTTTGTTCCGCGATCAGTTCGGCGATCTCCGTGGGATGACGCAGATTGAAGTCGTCCGGCTGGCCCTCGGCGATGCGGTGACGAATACGGACGATCGAGATGATCTGGTTCTCGGCGTCGCGGACGACGGCGCCGGACGCCGCGGAACAGAGAATATCGTCGAGCCAGAACTGGCCTTTGATCCGCCTCTGGACCGTCGAGTACGGCATCAGGAACGTGTCATCGTTGTCACCTCCGGTCACGGTCGCGCCTTTGGGAGCAAGCACGCCGATCACCTTGCAGGGTTTGTCCTTCACCCGGATGATCTGCCCGATCGGATCTTCCTCGGGGAGAAACAGGCGCTCCATGACCGTTCGGCCGAGCACGCAGACGTTCGCCATCGTCGTGACGTCCAGGTCGGTGAACATCGCGCCCTGCACGACCTTCCAGTTCCGGATGCCCATGTACTCCGGCGTGACGCCGCGGACAGTAGTGCGCCAGTTCAGGCTGCCGCGTATCACCTGGAGACCCGTGTCGACCTGGGGCGACACGTACGTTACCAGCGGACAAAGCGCCCGGATAGCCACCATGTCCTCGTTGACGAGACTCCGCGTCCCGGCGCTTCCCGTTCGCGCGCCCTGCACATTGACGGATCCGGCCTCGACCCAGATGAGATTCACGCCGATCGCACTGGTCGCCTCCTTCACCCGGGCCGCCGCGCCCTCCCCGATGGCGACCGTGCAGATGACCGCAGCGACGCCGATGACGATGCCGAGGATCGACAGGGCCGTGCGCGCCTTGTTTCGACCGAGCGCGGTCAGCGCGATCCGGCTGATGAGAATGGGTCCCATGCGGTGTCTTCACTCTAACTGTTCGGTGGCCGGCTTGGCTGTAAGGAAGTATAGGTCCTCAACGACGGCGCTTCACCGGCGGCGGCTCCCGATCGCATTGGCCGACGCCGGCTGCAAACCGTGTTAACCCACACCTGAAAGACACTCGCGTAGGAAGTGTCGGACATCTTCGACGTGTGCGGCCCGCCGAATTGTCGTCGGAAGACTCCTTCCGAGTGCGTCGTCTGCCAAACAGGCGATCACGGGTTTTCGGTACCGGAGCGCCAGCGATGCTTCGGCGAGCGTTCCCTTTGAACCGGGCAACACCACGATCGCCGCGCAGGACAGCACGTTGATGTGATTCCGCGAGAGGCTGTCCTGGCCTCGTTCGCCACCGAGAGGGAGATGCGTGAAGATCGGCAGCTCGATGAATTCGTTGGGGTAGCCTTCCTTCGGTGTGCCGGGATCCGCCTCGCTACAGGGAATGATACCGATGCAGACACCCCGACCCCGTCGGGCTTGAACGAACGCGCGGCTGACCGCCTCCATGACGCCGCCTCCACCACCGGTCAGCAGGTTCACCTGAAGATCGGCGAGGAGTCGACCGATCTCGCCGGCGAGCGAGTCATGTGGATTCCGGCTTGAACCCATGACGCCGACCGTCTTGTCCGATAGCACCGGATTCACTGAGGTTCCTCTGACGTGTGGCACGGTCTACCGTTGAGGCTGACCGGCGAGCGGGCTGAGCCCGCGATTCCGGTTCAACCCCGGGTCAAGCACCAGGTGTGGTCTTCGGACGAATCTCTTTGAGACGAGATGACCATTGCCAGAGACCACCGACCACCTCGCGAGGGAGTCTCTGGGCGCTACCTGTGGCCTTGTTCGAATCGACGCGCGGTGGGATCGAGATGCCTGTACCGACCGAGAGGCTCTTCAGCCAGCTACAGCGCGAGTTGTGAAGGTGCGTCGCGATATTCCGCACCGTCCTGCGGGGTGAGCCTGGAAGGGCGGCGCCCCAGAGCGCCGCAGGAATCTGCTCGACAAGGAAGGTCGTGACGCGGTCGTTGATGCGCCACGCGTCGAGGAGCGGTTCGTGTTCTCGGTTCATATCCGTGCGAGACGATACGCCAGGTTCTGTCGCCTAACGGTTTCGAATGAGCCGCGCGACTCGGCGACATGGTGGCACAAGACGATTGGTGCGTCGGCTCCATTTGAATGTTAAGCCGGTAAGAACCGCGCACTCCTGACCCACTTCCTCGCCTCAATCATCGTCTCGCTTCGAAACCCTGTGCCGCCCACACTCTCGTACTCGACGACGACCAAGGCTGGGTCTTGAAGAGCCTTCACTGGATGACCGGTGTCGAAGCGGCCGCCGCACTCGATGGGTGCGCCAGTCGTGAAGTCGCGGTCTTCAGTAGAAGCGACAGGCCCAATCCAAAACCTCACGTTGATGGCGCGCGTTGTCCCGATATTCACCAGGACAACGGTGTTCAGGCCGTCGATTGATGTGGAGACTGATTCGAACAGGGCCATCGTCGATTGATCGGGCAACTGAAGGACCGAGACGCAGGGCCGAGGTGTTTGATCGACTGCACACTTCGCGAGCGTTGCGGTGTCCTTGGCATAGCCAATGAGAACCCAAAGACTTCCTAACAGGGCGAACAGCGTGAGCCCAGCGATCAAAACCGACCATAGCTCGTAGGTATTCATCTGGCGCCACGGCCTTCGCGAATCGTGCATGTCACCGAAGTCATTCGAGCATTCTCCGAACGACGACTATGGACGATCTCGTTCAGAACACCACGCGTGTCGGCTTACCGTTGCGGGACCAAAACGCCACCAGCTGGATAAGCCGCTCGCAGGGCCGCCTTGACAAGGTCCGCCGCCGGCTGATTGAGCGATTGAGGATTGTCTCTCAGAAACTTCGCGACGATCGCGCACGCTTGGTCATGGGTCAGGGCGTCCGGTGTCCTAATCTGTCGGCCTTCAGCATCTAGAACACCGGCGACGTACCCCTGGAAGTACGAGATGGACGAGAGGTCGCCCGGTCGATCGCCTCTGGCGTACTTCTCCCATTGCACCACATTCTTCAAGATTGTATTGCCCGTCTTGAAGTACTGCACAGGCTGTCCCTGGGCCAGTGCGATCCCTAACAAGGCAACCGCAATCAGCTTCATGCCAGTTCTCCTCTTGCGATGAAACGGCCTAACGCGAGCGCTTGCCCGCTGGCGCTGACGATATCACCGACGCCGGTCGGGTAGAGCACCTTGTTCGGAATTGATGTCCTGGCCGTTCTGGCCCTGGCGACAACTTCCAGCCGCGTGCCGCCGACGGAGCATTCGCCACGTCCGCGGCCCCGCCGAACTGATCGAGGCGCGTCATGTCGTTCGCCACGGCCCGCCCCCAGGCGGCCGTCCGAACAGATGCCGGTCTTTCGGTCCTTCGCTTTTCTTCCGCCCAACGCCTGCGGCTCAACCGCGGCGGCCCCTCATGATCTTCCGAACCAGCCCGATCCTCGCGCGGCCGCCGTCGGGCGCAGCCGCTGTTAGACAGCCCGCACACCTACGATACATCGCTCAAGGCCAAACGACGTGCCGAGAAGTGCCCCACTAACCTCAAAAGGATCATGCTTGCTCCATGGCCACGCGAGTGAATCTGCACACCTGGCAAGCGACGCTGACGGTGGCAATAGGTGGACGAACAAATCGCCATGTTTTGATTTTCGACCACGGGCATCTTGTTTGATCCCACGGAGCGCATCGTAAAGTTCTCGATCCGCGGCCAATACGAAAGCGTCCACTGCCGACATACTGACTCGCCTCACGTCGTCGAACAGATTCTCCGAGAAGAGGGCACTCTGCGAACCAAAGGTGGATCGTACTTGGAGCTCCAGGACAAGGCGACAAGGCCGCCAGATCCGAAGATCCGGCGACATCCTGGTGCGAGTGGAGTCAGAATGCGCGGGAATTGTTGGGCGAGATTCAACTTCAGAACCAACGCGGCCGTCCTTCAACGACAGGACGCGACCTTGCCCCTTCGCGTTGGCCGATTCCATTATTGAGTAGCCCGCCCGCAGGAGTGCATCGGCGGCAACGACCTTGAGATGTCCTTCGAGTAGATTGCCCAAAGGGCTGCGAAGGCATTCTTCTGCACAAGCGCTGAGAACGACTCCAAGCGCCGAGAGTTGAGCTTGATCAAGGCCCATAGGAAACTTCCGAGAGTGGCTGTCTAGCAATAAGCCGCGCCGGCACAAGCGATTCTATGCCCAGCCGGTGTCGGCTTCATTGCGGGGTTAGACCGCCTGGAGCTCGAAATGAAATGTCGATCGAGACCTCGTCTCGACTCCGAGTGTACGGCCGAGGCTGAAAGGACGCCGGTGTCGCCTCGGCCCACTCGATGTCCTCGATGAGGTAGAGGTGCCATCCGTCAATCTGAAAGTCGCTGACGACGTCCGGTTCGTCCTGTTCGACAGGTCGATAGCACCGCAAGCGGAAACCCTCCTTCGACCGGCGAAATGCATATGGCTCGACGTTCGTCCGCCACGGATTCCCCTCCACGTCGGTAAGGTACTTGATTGATGCAATCCGAAGATTCCGGATGCACCAATTGAGAACCTCCAACACGCACTCGGGCTGAGACGGTCGGTCCGGCAAGGAGAGGCCTAGGCGCGCGACCTGATCGACGAGGGCTTGCTCAGCTGAAGGGTACGGTAACTCGATGCACTCGTCCACATCAGTGGCCTCCGCCTCCATCATCTCGAGAACGGTGGCGCGATCGAGTGCGCGCACAGTTCGGCTTCGTTTTCGGTTCGTGGACTTGCCGCGCCCTGTCACTTGGAATGTAGGCATGTGGTTTGTCGGTCTAGCCCGGCTTTAGCCGCGGCGGCTCGTCGCCGCGGCAGCTGCCGTCGGCTGCAAGCCCGTGTTCGGCGGTTCATTTCATGCTAATGCCTGAGTGATCTTCGACCAAGACTCTCTGTGCTGAAGAACGTCCTTCACTTCGACTCCGATCCCGCGGCATGGCCTCCCGCCTTTCACCTGCGTCGTCCAGATCGGGCAGTTGTCCGAATCAAGTTCGATCTTCTTATCTGGTCGGTTCTGTATCTCCCTCTTGACAAAAGCAATCCAGTCATCCGCCGTCAGGATGTAGAAGTCTGGCCGATCCGTTTCTGCCTTGCCAGCGAAGTCAACGAGCACCAGGATCGAATTGCGGTCCCCAATCCCCTTGCAGTTGGGCCATTGTCTGGACTGCTATCCTTTGGCCTCACTCCGGATGGGTCTCTCGTTGCTTCCGAAGATCAGTAGGTCCGTGCGCTTCAGGTGGCCAAACGTCGGCTGGGCGTAGCTGTTCCTTCTGCACAGTTCGCTTGCGACAGCGAACTCCGCCGCGACGTCGACCATCTCACGATCTGTCTTCAATGTCTTTAACCGCCGAAGCTGCTACCCGGCGCCACGTCCTGTTGTTCGTGGCAATCGTGTCGTCTATTCCACAGAACGCCGCAATTCACGGGCGACGAAGCCGTACCGTGTATTCGCTGGTTCGGGCCTTCTATTTTCTCAGCAACATGAGATCAAAGAGATCGGTGCCAGCGGCCGCCTTGACCACTGTGCGCTTCTCGACCATTTCTGAAAGAACATCCTTCAGCCGGTGGATCGTGATGCCGGCTTGTCTCAACAGGTCGAGTTCGTCTTCGTGCTTGACTATCCCGACCACAAGTTCCTTTGTCCAAGAACCCGAACAAAGCGAATTCCTCACTTCAACTTTGCGGGGCTGGTTAAACTTGGCCTCGGCCCATTCGCGTACGCCCAGTGTCAGTTGTTCCACGTCTCTCTTCTTCGCGTTGTGAGGGCCGATGCCCGTCTCTTTCCTGATGGCCGAAGGCACCTTTGTGATGTACGAGATGGGGTTGATGGAAAGCTGCACCTCGATATGTCTGCACTCGTGACTTCCGTCGGGGAGTGGCCGGATCGCCAGTATGTCGATTTCATCGACTCCGAGCCTGATTCCCCGGATGGTGAAGTAACCGTTCCGGTTCAGCCACTCCTCCACGACTTCTTCACCGAGTAGAGACATGATTCTCCATCTTCATGCTGCCCGAACGTCAGCCGCTCAGCCGCGAGCGGCGTCCGCAATTCTCACACGGTCTCAACGATGCACGCCGCTCGTCGGCTGCAGCGGCCTGTTAGCCGGGCACCATTCAGTCCAAGCGTTCCGGGCTATCGGAATCGACTGGCCAAGGATTCCACACCGCCCTCCCCATCCAGGCCCATCGCTGGTGGCCACTCGAACTCGATGGTCGGCGGCCACAATTGGAGGGCGGTTCGAGGCCAGGGCTCCAGGTTGCCGCCGTCGATCGTAATCACGGCATTCAGAGGCACTGCAACCGACGGACGAACTGTAATCACCTGCAGGGCGAGTGTGCCGATGGCCAGCGTCGTAACGTGGCCGTGTACTCCTGACCTAGACAGATCGGCACTCTCGAACATGTTGTTTGCTGCCGAGTACGCTCCGGGGAGGTTCATGCAGCGCGAGGCCCAGAAAGCCGTGTAGCCAGCCGGTATGTGTCCTGAGCGGACGACGGCCCGTTCTTCACGAGTGTAGAACCATCCGCGGCCGCCCACTGCTTCGAATACCATTGCGGTTTTGAGAGTCCATCGGGCGGCTATTTCTCGCTGGTTTCCGCTGAACGTGACTGGAGTGTCCGACAGCAGCGCTTGGATGATCGGTTTCGCTTGATTCTCAAGATTGCTCATCCAACCGTTGTTGCACGACTCGCACGCGAACCTAGCTTTCGCAAAGTGACCGTATTGTCGCCACTCGGCATGTCCCGTCTCCTTGCGATGGGACTCCACCATGACACCAGCAGAGGCCGGAAACATGCGGACCAACCAAAGCGGCCAGGCGTCCTCCTTCGACGACGCTGGCCGATCGCAAAACATGCACTCCCGTGTTTCGTTCTTCTTCACCTGTCGGCCCGTCCGGCTAACGTCTGCGATTCACGCGCGGCCGCGTAGCGCCAGGGTGCATCGGCCATCTGGTGTCGCCGCTTGTTAACCGGCTATCCATCCGGGACTAGGTAATTGGCCATCTCTCGAGCGGTCTGGGTGAACGTCACTACGCCAACGAACAGAGCAGCTGCCATTCGCTGGTCCGAGACGTGCGCGACATCCAATCGTCGACTGAGCAGACCGGACCACTCGGTCGGGACGGCCTTGGCGTACAGTGGAATCGACGACGACAGGTGAAGCTGTGCCTCCGATCGCGAGCTGTACCCGAGACTGCGCCAGAGGTCCTGGGTCCCTTCTGGCCCTGCAACGTAGACGCTGACGACTTCATCGACGTTGGACGCGTCGATCACGCCAGCGTGAACATGCGCGGCCGTCAAGACGATCAACATTTCCTTCAGGACTGTCTTCTCAAGATGCACCCGCCATTGCGGACGGAAACGTTGGATGATCTCGCCGTGCCTCGGCCGCCTAGGAAACCCCAAGTCCTGCCATGGCCCATCACTTACGACGGTGCTGAGTATTCTCGCCGCTACTTGACGCGGTCCGTTCATTTCGATCCCGTCTATTCCCGGTGTCGGTTCGGCTAACATCCAATAGGCGGAAGGCGACCTTTTGCCCTTCGCACGCGGTGCCCGCCGTCTCCGCCGTCTGCCATAGACGGCTGCCTCGGGGGATTGTCCTTACCGCATCGGAGAGAAGCAAGTACTTCTTCGGTTTCCGCGGTTAGCTGGCCGACGGCAAATGCACGTTCTGATGGCAGCTGAAGTTGTTGGTCAGTCATGTCAAGAGCAGCGACATCGTCTCCGAAACAGCAGTGAGGGTGTTCGCTGATCAGCAACAAATTTGTCTCCTGATCGCCAGCCGCATCCTCCCCCTTGCACCGGTTTGTCGGGCGCGCTATAGTCTGCAAGGCGAACATAAAGCGAAACGCGGGATGAGCGCCTGGAGGTCACAATGCCTGCTGCCTGCCGTGCTGATGTGGAAACGTTGCTGCGGAACAAGAAACTTGATCGGACGCTGGTGCCGATGGGCAGCGCCGGAACGCCATCTGCCGGATTACAGGAGACGGCGAAAACAGGTTTATTCGAGCTGGATCAACAACTTGGAGGCGGCCTCCCGTTGGGGCAGATGTCCGAAATTGTCGGATCGCGTTCCTCGGGCCGCACCAGCCTGCTGATGACGATTCTAGCGGCGGCGACATCCAGAGGCGAGATGGTCGCGCTTGTCGATGCCTTTGATTTGTTCGATTCGGAGTCGGCGGCGGCCGCCGGGGTCGATTTGCAGCGAATGCTCTGGGTGCGCGGTGATCCGTCGGCGCCGGCCTTTCCGCACATGGCCAACCGCCAAGCCGGAGCGGATCGCACCATCACGCGGGCGTTGAAGGCCACCAATCTGATCCTGCAATCAGGCGTATTTGGCGTGATGGCCCTGGATCTGGCCGATGCGCCTCCTCAAGCGCTGCGGCGTGTGCCCATGACGACGTGGCTGCGATTCCAACGCGTGCTGGAAGGGCAGGAAACCGTGGGAGTGATTGTCGGCAGTGCGCCGATGAGCCGGAGCGCGGGCGGGGTGAGTATCTCGCTGCACCCTCGGGACTTTGGGCGCGTGTTGCGCGGGCTCGACAGCGACGTGCGGACCGCACGCGCGCGACTGGTTCCGGGCGCAGACGCCTTGCCGGTGCGCCTGCGGGCCAGCGCCTGAGAAGAACCACCCATGTTTGCGTGTCTCTACAAGCCGGACCAACCTTGCGGCAATAGGGTCAGGCCTCATTGTTCGCTCGACGCAGAGAGAACGGGGTCAGACCCCATTTCCGGAACGCGCTTGCTGGATGTGGCACGTCTGTTTTCGCCGCGCGTGGACGCGCGCTCCGAGACGGTGATCACGCTGGAGGTGAATGGACTCACACGATTGTTCGGTGACGACAAGGCGGTTGCCGATCAACTGTGCCGCGCGGCGGCCGACGCTGGGCTTGGCCCGGTGCACGTGGGTGTTGCGGCGACGCGCACGACGGCCATTCTGTGTGCCGCGGCCCGCGCTGGTGTGACCGTGGTGCCGGCGGGCGAAGAAGCCGCGGTCCTGGCGCCGTTGCCGCTCCGCATGCTCGAGGTGTTTCTTCCAATCCCCGCATCCCGCTCGCCACGCCGAAGCCCGGCGACGCTCGAAGAGCGAAGTCTGGCGAAGGCGGGGAATCCCTCCATCCTGTCCGTCCTGTCCCGCTGGGGCGTTCGCACGCTTGGTCAACTCGCCGCGCTGCCCGCCATCGAACTGTCCGGGCGCATCGGGCAGGAAGGGCTGAGGTGGCGCGCGCTGGCGCGCGGCGAAGACATCGGCCCGCTGGTGCCCACGCGGGAAGACGAGTCGTTTGACGCGACGACCGAACTGGAATGGCCCATCGAGGGACTCGAGCCGCTGTCGTTCGTGCTTGGCGGCGTGCTCGATCCGCTCTGCCAGCGGCTCGAACGGCGCGATCGCGGAGCGGCCGTGCTGCACCTCCATCTGCGGCTCGTCACCAAAGACACGCACACCCGCACCCTGCAGTTGCCCGGCGCCATGCGTGACGCGAAGGTGCTGCGCACGCTGCTGCTGCTGGATCTCGAATCGCACCAGCCACCGGCCGGCGTCGACCGCGTGACGGTGGTCATCGACCCGACCCCCGGCCGCATCGTGCAGGAGTCGCTGCTCACGCGGGCGCTGCCGGCGCCCGAACAGGTATCGACGCTGCTGGCGCGTCTTGGCGCACTGATGGGCGACACGCGATGCGGATCGCCAGCGCTGGTCGATTCCCATCGGCCCGGCGCGTTTGCGATGGTGCCGTTCCGCGTGCCTGAAACTCGAACCCCGCTCGTCGCGCCGCAAGTAGGGGCACGGCATGCCGTGCCCCTACGGCGTTCTCTGGGATCACCACGCCCCCCGACCGCCTGCCTCCGTCGCTTTCGCTTTCCCATTCCGGCGCGCGTGCTGATTGATCACAACCGCCCCATCGTGGTCAACACCGATCGGCCGGGATTGTCTGGCGGCCGCGTGCACGCCTGCGCCGGACCCTGGCGCACGTCGGGCGAGTGGTGGAAGACGACGAAGACGCAGGGCGCCTCAGGTGTGGAGGCGCTGCGCGGGCTGGCCGGCTGGAACCGTGATGAGTGGGACGTGGCGCTCGGCGACGGCGGCCTCTACCGCATCTTCGAAGACCGCGACAGCGGACGGTGGTTTGTAGAGGCGGTGGTGGATTGATGTACACCGAACTCCACGCGTCCTCCGCCTTCAGCTTTCTCGAAGCCGCCTCGCTGCCGGAGACGCTCGTCGAGCGGGCGGCGGCGCTGGGATATTCCGCGCTCGCGCTCATCGATCGCGATGGCGTGTACGGTGCGCCGCGCTTCCACAAAGCCGCCCGTGCCGCCGGCATCAAGCCCATCATCGGCTGCGAGTCGACGATGACCGCCGCCACGCGGAAGCCGCAGGCGGAGGCCGTCCGACCTCCGAATCCCCGGTCCCTAACCCCGCTTGCCCCGCCGAAGCCCGACGACGCTCGAAGAGCGGAGTCGGGCGAAGGCGGGTGGTGCCTGCCTGTCCTGGTCGAAACCCGCGAGGGATATCAGCACCTGTGCCGTCTGATCACCCGGATGAAGCTCCGATCGCCAAAAGGCGAAGGCGCGCTCACGCTCGACGACCTCGACGGCCACACCGGCGGCCTGGTGGCGATCGTGGGCCGCGAGGCGCTGGCGGCCGGTCGTCATGGCGTGGGCGGTCTGGTCGATCGGATCACGGGCCTGTTCGGGCGTGCGAACGTGGCCGTCGAGCTCCAGCGTCATTTTCTGCGCGACGAAGAGACCGCCAACCAGATGTTGCGCGGGCTGGCCTCGGCGTTTCACGTGCCGCTCATCGTGTCGAACGGCGTGCGCTTTGCCGATCCGGTCGAGCGCCCGCTCTATGACGTGCTCACCTGCATCCGTCACAAAACGACGATCGAACAGGCGGGGCGGAAGCTGGCACGGAATGCCGAGCGGTATCTCAAGCCGCCGGCCGAGATGGCGGCGCTGTTCGGTGACGCTCCCGCGGCACTGGCCGCCACGTGCGCCCTGGCCGATCGCCTCCAGTATTCGATGGCCGATCTTGGTTATCATTTTCCTGATTTTCCGGTGCCGGCGGGCGAGACGGCCAGTTCGTTTCTGCGCGCCATCACGCTGGTGGGCGCTCGCGAGCGCTATCGGCCGTTCGACGACAAGGCCCGCGCGCAAGTCAACCGCGAGCTCGATCTGATCGAGAAACTCGATCTCGCCGGCTACTTCCTGATCGTCTGGGACATCGTCAACTTCTGTCGCGAGCAGCAGATTCTCGTGCAGGGACGCGGCTCGGCGGCCAACAGCGCCGTCTGCTACAGCCTGGGCATTACGGCGGTGGACCCGGTGGGGATGGACCTGCTGTTCGAGCGCTTCCTGTCGGAGGAGCGCGGCGAGTGGCCGGATATCGATCTGGATCTGCCAAGCGGCGATCGGCGCGAGCGCGTCATCCAGCATGTCTACGAGAAGTACGGCCGTCATGGCGCGGCCATGACGGCCAACGTCATCACGTATCGCGATCGCAGCGCCACGCGCGAAGTGGGGAAGGTGCTGGGGTTCGAACCGGCACAACTGGATCGCCTGTCGAAACTGCTCGGGCGCTTCGAGTTCAGCGAAACGGATGAGCACGCGGCGCTGCTGCGCGATCTGCGGGCCGCCGGCCTCGATCCCGCGCAGCCGAAGATCGCGTTGTTTGTGGATCTGTGGCGGCGCATCCAGGATCTGCCGCGTCACCTGGGCCAGCACTCGGGAGGCATGGTGATCGCGCGCGGCCGGCTCGATGACGTGGTGCCGCTCGAGAACGCAAGCATGCCGGGGCGGGTGGTGGTGCAGTGGGACAAGGACGACTGCGCCGACATGGGGATCGTCAAGATCGATCTGCTGGGGCTGGGCATGATGGCCGCGCTGCAGGACGCGTTCGGCATTATCAATCAGCCTTCGCCCGTCCCGCCTTCGCCTTCGGCGGAATCCAATAGCTTCCCGACTTCGCTCGTTGAGCTTCGTCGAGGTCTCGCCGTAGCGCTACGCGCGGAGGCGGACGGCGTGGCAGGCCAGCGGCTCGAGATGTGGAACATCCCGCCTGACGACCGGGGGGTGTACGAGATGCTCCAGCGCGCCGACACGGTGGGCGTGTTCCAGGTGGAGTCGCGCGCGCAGATGGCCACGCTGCCGCGCCTCAAGCCGGCGAAATTCTACGACCTCGTCGTCGAGGTGGCGCTCATCCGGCCCGGGCCGATCGTCGGCCAGATGGTGCATCCGTACCTCGACAGGCGGGCGGGCCGGGCCGATGTCGTGTACCCGCATCCGTCGCTCGAGCCCATCCTGGCGCGCACGCTGGGCGTGCCGCTCTTCCAGCAGCAGTTGCTGCGGATCGCGATGGTGGCGGCGGGGTTCACCGCCGGCCAGGCCGAAGAGTTGCGGCGGGCCATGGGATTCAAGCGATCCGAGAAGCGGATGAAGGCCATCGAGGGGCAGCTTCGCGCGGGCATGGCGCGGCAGGGCATCACGGGGGAAGCGGCCGATGGGATCGTGAAATCGATCGCGTCGTTTGCGTTGTACGGATTCCCCGAATCACATGCGGCCAGTTTCGCGCTGATCGTATATGCGAGCGCGTACCTCAAGGCGCACTTCCCGGCGGCCTTCTATGCGGCCCTGCTCAACAATCAGCCGATGGGGTTCTACCACCCGGCGACGCTGGTGAAAGATGCGCAGCGGCACGGCGTGCGGTTTGCGCCGGTGGACGTGCAGCATTCGCGCTGGGAGTGCGAGGTGGAAGAGGACGGCACCATCCGGATTGGACTGCGGTATGTCGCGGGGCTCCGCCGGCACGTGGGCGAGGCGATCGAGGGGGCGATGGTCCCGCCGCCTTCGGTGCGGTTCCGCTCGCTCGAGGATTGTGTCAGGCGCACGGGCGCGAACAAGGAGGAACTGGCCGTGCTGGCCGAAATCGGGGCGCTCAACGCATTCGGCTATCACCGGCGCGAGGCGCTGTGGCAGATCGAAAAGGCCGTGCGGCCGGCGGGGGAGTTGTACGAGGAGGATCTTGAGCAAGGAGCGAGTGACGTAGGGGCGCGATTCATCGCGCCCGAACAGAAGCAGGAAGCAGGAAGCACGGAGCAAGAAGACGGTCCATGCCCGCTTCTCCCCATGTCCCTCACCGAGCGCCTCGTGGCCGACTATGGCGGCACGCGCCTGACCATCGGCCCGCATCCGATGGCTCTGCGGCGTCGCGAACTGGCGGTGCGCGGCGTCCTGCGCGCCGTCGATCTGCCGCGCGAACGCCAGGGCCGCCGCATCCGCGTGGCCGGCACGGTCATCACCCGGCAGCGGCCGGGAACGGCGAAGGGATTCGTCTTCCTCACGCTCGAGGATGAAACAGGCATCTCGAACATCATTGTGCGGCCAGACCTGTTCGCACGGGATCGGCTGGCGATTCTGGAAGAGCCGTTTCTGCTCATCGAGGGATGGCTCCAGAACCAGGAAGGCGTGACGTCGGTGCGCGCCGAACGCGTGGAAGGCATCGCGGGCGTGCCCATCGACGTCGATTCGCACGACTTCTACTAAACCCGCGTGCTTGACACGCCGCGACAGCCAGCCCACGATTGACGATTGTGCCGATGACCGCTGACGAACTGCTGCACGACCTCCGCGACTTCCGCTGGCACGACACAGTGACCGCCGAGACAATCACCTCGGCAGCGCTGGCCGACGGCGGCCGTGTCGAGGTGCCGACGTTCATCAACGAGTTCTGGACGTCCCGCCAACGCGCCGCGCACAGCCTGCACGAGATCTCGTACCGCGCGTGCTTCAAGCCGCAACTGCCGCGCTTCTTCATCGATCGGCTCACCACACCCGGTGCGGTCGTCTACGATCCGTTCACCGGACGCGGCACCACGCCGCTCGAAGCGGCGCTGGCCGGGCGTGTGCCGGTCGCGTGCGACATCAATCCGCTGACCGCGGTCCTGCTGGCCCCGCGTCTGGCGCCGCCGGACCTGCCCGATGTTCAACGGCGGCTGGCAGACATTGACTTCCATCAGCGTACCGATCTTCCGGACGATCTTCTCGTGTTCTATCACCACGACACGCTGCAGGAGATCTGCGCGTTGCGGGAGTACCTGTTGGCCCGCGAGCGCAATCACACGCTCGACGACGTGGATCGGTGGATCCGGATGGTGGCGGTGAACCGGCTGACCGGACACTCGCCCGGGTTCTTCTCGGTCTATCCGCTCCCCCCCAACCAGGCGACCTGGGTGCAGGCGCGGCGCAAGATCAACGCGGCCCGCTCACGGGTGCCGCCCCGCCGTGACGTGCCGGCGTTGATCCTGCGAAAGACGAAGGCCCTGCTGAAAGACTGCGACGCCGAGACGCGCGCGACGTTGGGCAGCACACGCACCACCAGACATCTGGTTACCGGGGCCGCGCACTCCACGCCAGACATTGCGTCGGCCTCGGTCGACCTGGTCGTCACATCGCCGCCCTTCCTGAACGTGGTCAACTACAAGATGGACAACTGGCTGCGATGCTGGTTCTGTGGCATCGACCCGGAGGCCGTCCTCCTTACCAACGGAGCCGGCCTCTCCGAGTGGCAGCGTCAGATGACGCTCGTGTTCCGGGAACTGCATCGGCTGCTGAAGGTCGGCGGATGGGTGGCCTTCGAGGTGGGAGAAGTCCGGGGTGGCTCCATCAAGCTCGAAGAGAACGTCGTGCCGGCCGGAATTGAGGCCGGCCTCGACCCGGCGTGCGTCTTGATCAACGCTCAGCAGTTCACGAAAACCGCCAACATCTGGGGAGTCAACAACAACACGATCGGGACCAATACCAACCGGATCGTGGTCTTCACGAAGCGGTAGGCCCGGCGTCGTTCACGGCGATCACGCGAAATGTCCTTCTAACGGTCCCGCGAGCGTCGCGGATCGATTTCTGCCGTTCCCGGCGCTGCCGGGTCTGTTACACTCGCGCTCGCATCATGCGCATCCCGAACACGCCGATCCGCTTCCCGGCGGGAGAACGACTGTGACGACGACACCCAGGGCGCCCGCGCGCGAGATCTTCGGCTGGGCCATGTTCGACTTCGCCAATTCCAGCTATACCACCGTCATCGTGACCGTCGTCTTCAGCGTGATCTTTCCGCGTCTGGTCGTCGGCGACGGCCCCGACTTCAAACTGGGCAACCTGCTGTGGAGTGTGGCGCTGTCGGTGAGTTACGGGCTGGTGGTGCTGACCGCCCCTGTGTTGGGCGCGATCATGGACTTTCGCGCCGCGAAGAAGCGGTTTCTGTTCTACAGCTACGCCCTGACCGTGGTGGCCACGGCGTTCCTCTACTTCGTCAGCCCCGGGCACATCGTGCTCGCCATGGTGCTCGTGATCGTGTCGAACTACGGCTTCGCCGTCGGTGAGTCGTTCACGTCGAGCTTCCTGCCCGACCTCGGCCCGACCGAAGAACTCGGCAAGATTTCAGGATATGCGTGGGGTCTTGGGTACGTCGGCGGGATCGCGTGCACGGCCCTCGTGCTCGGCGTCGTGGGCGATCAAACCCTCGAGAACTTCGATCGAGTGAGGCTGGTGGGGCCCATCACCGCCGTCTTCTTCCTCGCGGCGGCCATCCCCACGTTCATGTTCCTGCGCGAGCGAGGCACCGCCAAGGTGCTGCCGCCGGGCGAGACGCTGCTCGGCATGGGCTTCCGGCGGCTGGTCGAGACGGCCCGCGCGCTTGGCGGGTTCCGAGACCTGCTCGTCTTCTTCGTCGCTTTCTTCTTCGCGATGGCCGGGCTCTCGATCGTGATCGCGTTCGCGTTCATCTACGGCGACCAGGTGATTCACTGGAGTCCGCGGAGCCAGATGCTGATGTTCGTCATCACGAATCTGACCGCCAGTGTCGGCGCCGTCGGGTTCGGGTTTCTGCAGAAGCGCTGGGGCAACCTGCGGACGTTCAACCTGACGCTCGGCATCTGGGTGGCGGCCATTCTGGGCATCTGGGGTACGCCCCAAATCTCCGCCTGGTTGAACGGCGCGCTCGGCACCGCGTGGCGGGTTGAACACGTGTTTCTGTTCATGGGCGCGATGGCGGGCCTGTGCCTGGGCGCGACACAGTCGGCCAGCCGCACCGTGGTGGCGGTATTCAGCCCGGAATCGAAGGCGGCCGAGTTCTTCGGGTTCTGGGGATTGTTCGGGAAGCTCGCGGCAATCTTCGGTCTGCTGTCGCTCGGGGTGCTGCAGGTGAGGCTGGGGCTGCGCTCCGCGATCCTGCTCTGCTCGCTCTTCTTCCTGGTCGCCCTGTTCCTGACGCTGCTCGTGCGCGAACAGCGGGGCCGCGCCGCCGCCGCCGCGTACGTCGCGAAATAGCGTTCCTTCCGTTCTGCGGTAGGGCCGCCACCGCCCTCAACGTCCGCCCGTCACTGGTCTCTGCGGTTGCCGAATTGCAGCGAGATCCCGAAATCCTCGGCGCGCAACAACTGCATCACGGTCTGCAGTTCGTCCTTCGAGGGAGACGAGATACGCACCTGGTCGGCCTGGATAGCGGCCTGCACCTTCTTCAGCTTGCGGTCCTTCAGGAACTTGACGATGGCCTTGGCCGTGTCGCTGGGAATGCCCTGCTGTAGCGTCACGACGCGCCGCACGGTGTCGTTGCCTCCGCGCTCGATCTCTCCGAGCGTGAGGTTCTTGACCGGCACGCTGCGCTTGACCATCCGGCCCTGCACGATTTCCCACAGCGCCTCCATCTTGAACTCGTCATCGGCGACCAGCGTGATGGTGTTGTCAGCGCGGCTGAACTCGATCGCCGCCTTCGAGCCCTTGAAGTCATAACGCTGAACCACTTCCTTGCGGGCCTGATTGAGCGCGTTGTCCACTTCCTGCAAATCGACAGTGGACGTTACGTCGAACGAACACGTGCCAGCCATGGTTGGTGCCTCATTTTCCCGTTGTCAACATGATCTCGGCCACGCCCTCGCGGTTCATCAACCCGGAGAGCACGAGCGTTCCGACTGGCAGCGCCCGACCGGTCTGCGTGCGGAAGGCGTCAAGCACCGCCGGCGCCTCGTCGAGGCTCGTCACGTAGACGACCGAGTCAATCACGTTCGACCACTGAGCCTTGCCGAGCGCCATCGTCCGGCCGAGCCGCGCCAGGATCTCGCGGCTCTGCGCCCCGGCGTCTGTCGTTCTGCCCGGGATGATGCCGAGCGTGCCAGACGTGAACAGGCGCCCGCCCGCGGCGATTGCGCCGCTCAAACTCGGGTTGGGTGCGCCAGGCGTGCCGTCCGCGTTCGGTGTCGTGTAGGCCACCCGCGCGCCACCCTTGACGGCGACAAAGGTGACTTCAACGAGGTAGTCAGGGCTCATCAGCCCGGTGACAACCGTCGCCCGCGCCGGGGGATCCTTGGCCCACGCCGACCGGTACGTCTCGTTCATCCCGGCGAAGTTCGCGACATCGGTCAGAAAGACCCTCGCACTCACGACGTCGCTGAAATCGAAACCCGCTTCCGCGAGGATGGCCTTGGCGCTGTCCATCACCGTCCGGGTCTGCACGGCGATGTCGCCCTTGACGGTCGTATTGTCGGCGCCGCGCCGCGCAACCAGGCCCGCCAGAAACAGCGTGTCTCCGCTCTTGACGGCGTAGCTGTACGGGCTGGGCGACGTGAGCCACTGTCGCGGATGAATCGTCTGCCGGGACGTCCCTGGCGCGGCAGCGACGGCGGCGACCTGGATCAGCGCGCCGGGGTGCGGCAGGCCGGCAATGACGGTCGTGCGCGACGGCGGATCCTTCGGCCAGTACTTCGCCCACACCTGGTTCATCGCCGCGAAATCCTCGGCGCGCTTCAGGTAGACCGACAGCGTGACGACGCGGTCGAGACTGGTTCCTGCTCGAATGAGGCGAGCCGATAGCTCGTCCAGCACGCGCGTCGTCTGGCTGCCGATGTCCTCGGTCACCGATGGCGGGGCGCCGGCGGTGCCCGGCAGAATGCCGGAGACGTAGACGAATCCTCCGTGAGTGGACGTCGGAGAGAACGCCGGCATCAAGGGGATCGCCGCCTTCTGACTCGGCCGGACCTTGCCTGCGACAGCGCGATCCGGTCTGATGAACTGGGCGGCCACTCCGATGACCACCAGGACCAGCACGATGCGCCATCCTGCTGAGTGTGACATCTCGCGCTCCAAATCTGGTTCTCGCCCGGCAAACACAGACACGAGTCCGCGACGCTCACCGGGGCCCTCGCAGTGTATCTTACCCTTCGACCGGAGCTCTGGCGTTCCGGCGGCAGTGTCCTCCGAAGCCGCGACCGGGACACCAGCGTTGATCCGCCGTCCTCCACTAGAATGAACTCAGGGTCAAGAGCAGATGAAGAAGCCGTCGCATCCCCGTATTGTCCGCCGACCTTCCCGTCTCCACGGCTGGGGCGTGTTCGCGCTCGACACCATCCCCAAGAACACGCGCATCATCGATTATGCCGGAGAGAAGATCACGACGCGGGAGAGCCGCGTTCGGGAAGTGGCGCATCAGGCCCGCGGCCGCATCTGGCTGTTCGCCATCAACCGCCGGTGGGTGCGGGACGCCGAAGTGCGCGGCAGTGTCGCGCGGTACATCAACCATGACTGCGCGCCGAACTGCTATTCGCGGATCGTCGGCGACACGATCTGGATCTGCGCGGCGCGGACGATCAAGCCTGGCGAGGAATTGTCGTATCGGTACTACACTGGCGGCACGGCGGGCATCGCGTGCCAGTGCCGGCGCGGCTGCAAGACCAGGCTCTGACGGCAGTACGACAACTGATCTCGGATTTCCGGCCGGGCCTGCCTGCGCGTTATGATGTCTGGAGTCTGAATCTCGCGCCGCACGTCGGAAAGTAGCTTGCCAATGTCGACTCCCGGGAAAACTGCAACCTCCAACCAGACGCCCGACCATCCCGCCTTCGTGGTTCCCAGGGTGTGGCTGACGGCGTTGACCATTCTCGTCATCGTGCCGTGGCTCGTCGCTGGCACCCTGTATCTGTGGCGTCCGGGCGAAACGGCGACCCCTGCTGCGGGCCTCGCGGAACTACCTTCCAAGACGACCCGGGCCTCCGATCCCTGGGGCACGCTCCTCATCACCCCGATCGTGATCTCGCCGCCGATCGAATTGATCGCGGACGACTGGGCCCGGTTGCCCGACGCCGGAAAGTACTGGTTCTTTCCCGGGACGGGGCTGGACGTTGCTGGAGCCTTCCTGTCGTCGACTGGTCTGACGCAGGCCCAGGTATCCCGGCTGCTCTCGACCGCCCGTTCAGAACCGAGTATCAGCGGCGTCGTGATGACCCCGGATGCGGATTTGCTGCGGGGCCTGGCACCCGAGGTCCGCGCCAGACTCTACGTGCAACTTGGGAAGAGCCAACTCAACGCCGATCAGTTGCACGCGTTCCGGTTTGCCAGCGGGTCGAGCGACGACTGGCTGCGTTCGTCACTGATATCCCCGGCCACGCGGCGCCTCGTCGAACCGCTGATCTACCGGTACGGCCAGCACATGTACTTCGCAGATGCCGCGCTCGTCAGGTCGACGATCACGGACGTCCAGGAACGGCGGCGGCTCGTCAAGACGCTGTTGCGGCAGTCGACCGTGAGGGTCAGATTGTCGATTCAAAACAACTCGGACCTCGGCCGGTTGGATGCCTACTGGGGCCGCGGCGGACGGCGCACCGACATCCGGCCGATTCTCGAGTCGATCGTCGGCGAGGGGGTCGACCACTCGCTCGACATCGTGCACCTGCTCCCGGTCTTTGCGCGCGAGCGCCTCTATCGGTACCCGGAGGTCACCGCGCAGGATCTCGACCGCCCACTGCTCGCCAACTGTCTGTGGACGGCGCTGAACTTCTTCAATCAGATCCCGGACGATCGGTATCTCGATGTCGGCTTTGCCGTCGAGCACATGAAGCGGGACTACTTCGTCGTCGAGAACAACTTCGAACTGGGCGACATCGTGGCGCTGCTGGACGAGAGAGGCAACCTCATCCATACGGCCACGTACATCGCCGACGGCTTGGTCTTCACGAAGAACGGCACGTCACGGGTCGCGCCGTGGGTGATTCTCCCGATCGACATGCTTGTGGACTACTACCGTCCGCATTCGGAGAAGCCGGGGCTGATCTATCACCGCCGGAAGGATCTCTAGCGGCGCCTCTTCTTGGACCGCGGGCCTGTTACGTGCGCGGGGCGGGAACGCCTGCCTCCCGTGCGACCATTCGAATGACGGCTGTCCACGCTCCGTTCGCAACGAGGTAAAGCAGCGAGAGTTTCGTCACCGCGAATGCCGGTTCGCAGCAGCGTGACAAACAGCGTGAGCGCGAGAGATGCGCCCAGTCCATAGCAGACAAATCAGGCCGGCCGCCAGTCACCCAGCCGCCCCGTCGATCATGCGCGCGACCGCTCGCTCGACAACCACGTTGATGGATGCGAGCCCCGCCCCGGATCGGCGATGAGCGGCTCGTCGAGGAACGCGATCAGAGGGGCGAGGACGCGGAACGCCGAGAGCACGGTCCGGTAGAACCGTGGAGATGTCGCGAACGCGGCAGGCGCTTCACATCCCGCCAGGAACTGCCGGAACTTCAAGTACTCGGCGGCCGGATGGTCCTTTGGAAAGCCCAGCGGCACGCGCTTCAGCTGTTCGCCGCCCAGTTCGCCAAAGACGCGGCGGAAGGCCGGCGATTCGACAATCGATCGCAGGCGCCGATGATGGGCCGCGATGTGTTCGCGCACCAGGTGCAGCTGCGACGTCGACGGCAGGTACATGCCGCCTCCGTACCACACATGCTGCGCCGCAACCTCCAAATATAAACCCGCACCCTCGTGCTTGGGCAGCAGCCGGTGGGGAAACACGGCGGCGACATGCGTCTTGAGCGGCGTCTTGTCTGCGCTGAACCGCGTGTCCCGGTAGATCCGGTACATGGATGCACGCGGTGTCGCCACCATGTCCGGTGCAAAGTCGCGGAAATCGACCGCGAACCTCTCGATCAACGCGGCCATCGGCGCTCGCACCACTTCCTCATAGCGATCCTTCCGCTCGTGAAACCACTCGCGGCGGTTGTTGCGCGCGAGGGCCCGGAGAAACGCGAGCGTCTGCGGGGTGAAACCAGTGGCCGATCCGGCCGCGGGGCGTGCGGGGCGTGCCTTCAAGCGATCCAGTGGCATAAGAGGAATCTCCGTGAGGCCTGCTTCGAAGTGTACAGCGGCTGCCAGAGAATGCCAATCCAGTGGCGCAGGTGGCAGCGCGCCCCCGCTTGGGGGTAGGCTGGGGGTGAGGGCCCCATGCTCATACGACCGAAGTCGGACATTCGATCGTCCGAGATTACCGACGAAGGTGTCTACCTGCGTCGTCGGGAGTTCATCCTGGCGTCTGCTGTTCCCGCGCTGGCTGCCGCCGCGGGGTTTTCGCGCTTTGCCACCCTCGATGCCGCGCAGGACCAGATTCCCAACGTCCGCAAGAGCGCCTACACGGTCAGCGAGGAATGGAACACGTACGGCGACATCACGTCGTACAACAACTTCTATGAGTTCGGCACCGACAAGGCCGACCCGGCGGGAAACGCAAAGAACTTCAGGGTCAATCCCTGGACGGTCAAGATCGACGGTCTGGTGAACAAACCGGCCGACTACCAGCTGGAGGACCTGCTCAAGCCCCACACGCTCGAGGAGCGCGTCTATCGTCTCCGGTGCGTGGAAGCCTGGTCGATGGTGATTCCGTGGGTTGGTTTCCCGCTGGGAGATCTGCTCAGACGCGTCGAGCCCGCCCCACAGGCGAAGTTCGTAGAGTTCACGACCTTGGCCGACAGGAATCAGATGCCGGGTCTGCGCTCGGCGATCCTGAACTGGCCGTACGTCGAAGGCCTGCGGCTCGACGAAGCCATGCATCCGCTGACCATCCTCGCCGTCGGGCTCTACGGGCGGATGCTGCCAAACCAGGACGGCGCGCCAATCCGGCTCGTGGTGCCGTGGAAGTACGGCTTCAAGAGCATCAAGTCGATTGTGCGCATCAGGCTCGTCGACAGGCAGCCGACCACGGCGTGGTCCGCGTACGCGCCGCAGGAATACGGGTTCTACTCCAACGTGAATCCAGAGGTCGACCATCCGCGCTGGAGCCAGGGAAGCGAGCGGCGCATTGGCGAGTTCTTCAAGCGCAAGACGCTCATCTTCAACGGCTACGGCGACCAGGTGGCCGGACTGTATACGGGGATGGATCTGCGGAAGAATTATTAGTGATCCGTGCAGCCAAGTTCCTCGTCTTCGTCGCCGCGCTCGGTCCCGTCGCCTATCTCGGCTGGGGGGCGTGGGCCCACGCACTCGGCGCGAATCCCATCGAGACCATCACGCGGGAAACCGGCGTCTGGACGCTCCGGTTCCTGCTGCTGGCGCTCGCGGCGACGCCGCTGCGGCGATGGACGGGCTGGAACGATGCAATCAGGTTCCGGCGAATGCTCGGGCTGTTCGCCTTCTTCTACGGCTCGCTCCACCTGATGACTTATCTCTGGCTGGATCAGTTCTTCGACGGCGCCGCGATCATCAAGGACATCTACAAGCGGCCGTTCATTACGGCCGGCGTAACGGCCTACACGCTGATGCTGCCCCTTGCTGTGACGTCAACGGCCGGCATGATTCGCCGCCTGGGCGGGAAGCGGTGGAGGCGCCTTCACCGCCTCGCCTACGGCTCGGCGGCCATCGGTGTCGTGCACTACTGGTGGCTCGTGAAAGCCGACATCCGCCCGCCCCGCAATTACGCGATCATCCTTGGCGTCCTGCTCGCGTCGCGCGTCTGGTCTGGGATTAGTTCTTCGCGGTCCTCGAGCGGAACCACGCGATGACTGCCGGCATCAGCGACAGCGCGATCACGATCGCGACGACGATGTGGATATTCTTGTCGATGTTGGGAATGACGCTGCCGAGTACGTACCCGGTGAGCGTCATGGTCGTAATCCATACGATGGCGCCAACCACGTTAAACGAGGCAAAGCGGCGGTAGGTCATGTTCGCCGCACCCGCGACCACCGGGGCGAACGTCCGCACGATCGGGACGAACTGCGCGAGGATGATGGTCTTGCCGCCGTGCCGTTCGTAGAACTCGTGCGTGCGTATCAGGTGCTGGCGGCGGAAGAACAACGAATCGGGCCGGCTGTACAGCGCCTGCCCGGCACGCTTGCCGATGTAGTACCCGGTGGCATTGCCGCAGACGGCCGCAAGAATGAGTGCCGGGATCAGCGTATAAATGTTCAATAACCCGCTCGAGGCGACGACACCCGCTGTGACCAGCAGGGAATCACCCGGCAGGAAGAAGCCGACCATCAGGCCAGTCTCCGAGAAGATCACGAACATCAGCCCGACGAGCCCGCCGACCTCGATGAGCTTCGGGACGTTATAGACGAAACGGAAGAAATCCTGAATCAAGTCGAGCACGCGAACCCTTTCTGGAGACGGTTTCAAAACCTGCGTGGGCGGCCCTCTCTGCGGCCGCGGGAACGGGTTTCGAACCCGGTTTCCGCCTCTTGTGGCCGTGGGCAACCGAGCCAGTATACAGCCCTCTGGTATGCTGAAGGCCGCGCCATGGTCACTCTGCCCGCTGCCACGCCCGCTCGTCGAACCTGGGGAGCCCCTGACATGCGTGACGCACGCGCACTCGCGGCGCAGCTGCGCGCGACGATCAAGGGCGACGTCCACTTCGATCCCCCGAGCCGGGCGCTCTATGCCACCGACGCATCCAACTATCGACAGGTGCCGATCGGCGCAATCATGCCGCGCGACGTCGACGACATCGTCTCCGCCGTCGCGGTCTGCCGCAGTGCGGGCGCTCCGATTCTGTCGCGCGGTGCGGGCACCAGTCTCGCTGGCCAATGCTGCAACGTGGCCGTCGTCTTCGACATGTCCCGGTACCTCGACCGGATCCTGTCGGTGGATCCGGCGCTCCGGCAGGCGCGCATTCAGCCTGGCGTCGTGCTGGATCGGCTGCGCGAGCAGGCCGAGACACACCACCTGACGTTTGCCCCCGATCCCGCAACACATCGGTGGTGCACGGTCGGCGGGATGATCGGCAACAACTCGTGCGGGCCCCATTCGGTGATGGCCGGCAAGACGGATGACAACGTCGACGAACTGGATGTGGTGACGTACGACGGCCTGCGGCTGAAGGTCGGGGCCACCTCGAACGACGAGATCGAGCGCATCATCGGCCAGGGCGGAAGACGGGGCGAGATCTACAGCGGGCTTCGCGCCTTGCGCGACAGGTACGGCGATCTGGTCAGGGCCCGGTTTCCGCGAATCCCACGCCGCGTGTCCGGCTATAACCTCGACTACCTGCTGCCCGAGAACGGGTTTCATGTTGCGCGGGCGCTGGTCGGAACCGAGGGGACGTGCGTCACGATTCTCGAAGCGACGGTTCGTCTGGTGCCGAGTCCGCCGGCGCGGGCGCTGCTGCTGCTTGGATTCGAGGACGTGTGTCGCGCGGCCGACGCCGTTCCGTTTGTCACCCGCTACGGCCCGATCGGTCTCGAAGGGATCGATGCGCTGCTGGTCGAGCACACGCGGAAGAAGAAGCTGAACACCAAGGGGCTGGCGCTGCTGCCGCCAGGCGGCGGGTGGCTGTACGCCGAGTTTGGCGGTGAGACCGCCGCCGAAGCGGAGGCGAAGGCCGAGGCGTTGATGGAGGGATTCGGCTCCCGTCCAGATGCCCCGGCGATGCGGCTGTTCCGCGATGCGCTGGAGAGTCAGCATGCGTGGAGCGTCAGGGAGTCGGCGCTCGGTGCGACCTCCTTCGTACCCGGCGAGGGTCATAACTGGGAGGGGTGGGAAGACGCCGCGGTGCCGCCGGAGCGGCTTGGCGACTACCTGCGGGACTTCCGAAAGCTCATGGCGGCGTTTGGCCTGCATGGCGCGCTGTATGGGCATTTCGGACAGGGCTGCGTGCATACGCGGATCAACTTCGACCTCAAGTCGACTGAGGGCATCGCTGCGTACCGCCGATTTGTCGAACAAGCCGCCGACCTGGTGGTCGGCTACGGCGGATCGCTCTCGGGTGAGCACGGCGACGGGCAGTCCCGGGCAGAACTGCTGCCGCGGATGTTCGGGGAGGAACTGGTTCAAGCCTTTCGCGAGTTCAAGGCGATCTGGGATCCGGACAATTGCATGAACCCGGGCAAGGTCGTCAACCCTTACCGCCTCGACGAGAACCTGCGGATGCCGCAATACCGCCCGCCGCAGGTGGCGAGCCGATTCGCGTATCCGATCGAAGGCAGCTTTAGCGAAGCGGCCGTGCGCTGTGTCGGCGTGGGGAAGTGCCGCAAGACCGACATCGGGTCCATGTGCCCCTCGTACATGGTGACGCGGGATGAGCAGCACTCGACGCGCGGCCGGGCGCATCTGTTGTTCGAGATGCTCCAGGGCGACGTCGTCAAGGACGGCTTCCACAGCGAGGCGGTGCGCGAGGCGCTGGACCTCTGCCTGTCATGTAAGAGCTGCAAGAGCGAATGTCCGGTGGGCGTCGACATGGCCGCCTACAAGGCGGAGTTTCTCTCGCACTACTACGAGGGACGGCGGCGGCCGCTGCGCGCCTTTGCATTCGGGTACATTCATCGGTGGGCCGCGATGGCGGAGTATCTGCCGTGGCTGGCCAACCTCTTCACGCAGGTGCCGCCGTTCAGCACGATGGTGAAATGGGCGCTTGATGTCGCGCCAGAGCGGCGCCTGCCGGCGTTTGCCGCGCGCAGTTTCAGGCGTTCGTTTTCGCCGGCCTCGGGCCGGGGCGACTCGCGTCCGCGAGTGCTGCTGTGGGCTGATACGTCCAACAACTACTTCCATCCCGAAGTGGCCAGGGCGGCCGCCGACGTACTCGAGGCGGTCGGCTACCGCGTGGACATTCCACGAAAGCGTCTCTGTTGCGGCCGTCCGCTCTACGATCACGGCCTGCTCGACGCAGCCCGCCGTCAACTGGCCGATATTCTCGAGAGCCTGCGCGCCGACATCGACGCCGGCGTCCCCATCGTCGGACTCGAGCCAAGCTGCGTGTCTGTGTTCAGGGACGAGCTGTTGCGCTTTTTCCCCGACGACGCGCTCGCCCGGAAGCTGAGCGAGCAGACGTTCTTTCTCACGGAATTCCTGGAGAAGGAAGGCAAGACCGTGCCTGCGACGCTCTCGGGCCGAGCCGTTGTGCAGGCGCACTGCCACCACAAGGCGTCGCTCCGGATAGACGACGAAATCGCCGTGCTGAAGAAGCTGGGGCTCGACTTCACGCTGCTCGATGCGGGCTGCTGCGGCATGGCCGGCGCGTTTGGGTTCGAGCGCAGTCACTACGACGTCTCGATCCAGGCAGGGGAACGGGGGCTGCTGCCCGCGGTGCGCGCCGCCTCGGACGACACGTACATCGTATCGAACGGGTTCAGCTGTCGCGAGCAGGTGACGCAGGCGACCGGTCGCCGCGTATGGCACATTGCCGAGTTGCTGCGTAAGGGCTTGGGGCGATAGCAGCGACTCCGGGTTCCACACCATCGTCGCGCCACGCCGCCACGTGACCGGATGCCCTGGATCGGATGCTTGACAAATGATAGTACGTCAGACACTCTGGACAGCATGGTTACAAACACCCGCACGTTCTTGCGCGACTTTGCGACCTTCAAAGCGAAGGCCCGCAAAGGCGAGGCGGTTCGCGTGCGAGATAGAGAAGGGGAGTTCCTGTTCACCGCCGGTGCGGCCCGGAAGTCCCTGCTCGGCGCAGCCAAAGGCAAGATTGTCTTCCACGACGATCTGTCCAAGCCGACGCTTCCCGGCCACGGCTGGAAACCATCGCTCTGATGGCCCGCCTCAAGTACCTGCTCGATACGCACGCGTTTTTGTGGGCGGCCACCGACGATGACCGGTTGGGCACCAAGGCGGCCCGGGCCATCAGCACCACCCCGTACGAGCAGTTGGCCATTGCCGATGTCACGTTGCAGGAGATCGGGCTGCTGCGACACTTGCGGCGGATCTCGTTCGACGGATCACCGGCGACCGTCCTCGGCAACCTGCTCAACTACGTCACCGTGCTCCCGATCACGCTGGACATCGCCATAGTGGCACCGGCGCTGGAGCTGCCCCATGGCGACCAGTTCGACCGGATCATCACGGCGACCGCAAAGGTCCATCGATTGCCGCTCGTGACCAAGGACGCCAACATCACCGATTCGTCCATCGTTGTCACAGTCTGGTAGCGGCCGATTGACGCGCCTGTGCAGGCACGCTGTTTCAAGCGGCTCTGGTCAACATCCTCAATCCCAACCCGCACCTCGGTTGGGCTCTCGTACCGAGGCGATGGGTGTGTCTGGCGGAGTAGCCGGGCGCGATGCGGGTTCCGGCTGGGCGCCGACATGGCTGGCCACGTGGGCGCCGAGCGTGTTTCCCGCCTCGAGCGACGCATCGACGTTCCCGCTCGACAGGTACTCCACCAGATAGGCGGCGTCGAACGCGTCGCCTGCACCGGTCGTATCGACGACCACCGCGGGGGCGGCTGCGGCGCGCCATGTGTCGGTGGAGGTAGACGCCGACGCGCCATCGGCTCCCTGTTTCACGACAACGACACGGGCGGTCGCGCTCAGACGCGACAGATCGGCGCCAGCGCAGAGCGCTCGAGCCTCCTCCCGGTTGGCCAGCAGCAGGTCGAGCGATCCGAGTTCGGCCAGCAGCCGCTGCGGTCCATAGCCGTCAATCAGCGTGAATGACGAGGGATCGAATGCGGTGGGGATACCTCGTCTGCGCGCCTCAGCGAGGAGCGGCCTCAGGAATTCCGTGGTCCGTGACGTAAAGATCCCGTAGCCGTTGAAGAACACGCAGTCCGTGTGATCGAGCAGCGTCGGCGGAAGATCAGCGGGCGAGAACGACATCGGGTTCGAATGGTCGGTGACGAATCCGTGCTCGCCTTTCGGATCGATCACAATCCCGATGCGCATCGTCGGCTTGCCTGGGACGACCGGGATCTCGGTCGAGAGGCCCTCCGCGCGCAGATGCCTGAGCATCAGCTCGCCCAGGGTGTCATCGCCAACCTTGCCGACCAGCGTGACGTCGGCGCCGAGCCGCCGCGCCCAGACCGCGACATTCGCGGCGGCGCCCCCCGGCAGCAATTCGACGCGGCCGAACACGTCCGATCCCCAGACGAGCTCGCGCTCGGGGCGAACAAGGATGTCCCACGCGATATCGCCGATGACGAGCAGACGCACCGGGTGGGTGAGCATCGCGCTGCCGACGACCCCGCGCGCTACGCGACCAGCCGCGCGGTCAACTTGATCGTGACCGCCGCCAGAGCCTTTGACACGGGACAGCCGGCTTTGGCCTGTTCGGCATGCCGCTGGAACGTGGCCTCGTCACATCCGGGCACCCGCGCGTCGGTTGTCAGTTCGATGAGCGTAATCGCCGGGCCATCACCCAGGTGCACGCTCGCCGATGTCCGGATTTCCGCCGGAGGGAAGCCGCTTTTCGACAGGATGGCCGAGAGGAACATGGAGTAGCAGCCCGCGTGGGCCGCACCGATCAGCTCCTCTGGATTCGTGCCCGCCCCGGTGGCGAATCGGGACGCCCACGTGAAGGGGCCTTCGTAGGCGCCTTTCCCGAGCTTCATCGTGCCAGCGCCATCGGTGAGATTGCCCTTCCAGACCGCCGTCGAATTGCTGATCGTCATGGTGTCAGTTACCTCCGGGGAGCAGGAATCCATCGAGACGTCCAGCATACCATCACGCTTCCTGCTTCTCTCGCGCAGTTCCCGCCCAGCGGGACGACGGCTCCTCCGCGTCCCCGCCCTTCTTCTTCTCTTGGTTCGAGGGGCCGCTTCGCGAAGCGCCGCGCCACCTCTCAACCGCATCACCCCGGCCATTCTCGCGTGTGCTATGCTGCCGCACCCGAGCAGGTGCTTCAGTCGTTTCGGATGGAGGAGTGGATGACTACTCAGAGACAGATTCCGCGCAAGACGTCAGCTTGGATCGTGCTCGCCGCGACCGCCCTGGCTGGCGCAGTCACGATGTCTGGACAGGCGCCGCCCGATCGGTGCCTCGTGCCGCCGGTCATCCGCGATGCCATCCTCAACGAGTACTCGGGAGAGCAGGCGCTGTTGCACGTGCAGATGCTCTCGGCGAACCGCCATCGCACGCCCGAAGAATATGCGGGCCCGTACTTCGAGTCCGATTACATCAGCCGTGAGGCGACCCGGTTCGGCCTGTCCGACGTTCAGGTTGAGTACTTTCCGGCCGGTGACGAGTGGGATGCCGAGGAAGCCGACCTGTGGCTCGTGCAGCCGGTGCTCAAGAAGATGGCGAGCATCAACCAGGTGCCCACGGCGCTGGCCAAGGGCAGTCTGAGCGGAGACGTCGAGGCCGAAGTCGTGTATGTCGGTGCGGGCCGTGAGGCGGACTACACCGGCAAGGACGTCGCGGGCAAGATCGTCTTCGGGGACACTGGCGTCAGGCAGGTGTTCGACGTCGCGGTGACGCAGAAGAGCGCGGCTGGCGCGCTCGGCACGGGCAGCGCCGGCGTGAGCGCCAACTCCGCCGGTTACACGCTCGACCAGTTGGGGTGGACATCGATCACGCCGAGGACGGACAAGGGGGGATTCGGCTGGGTGCTGTCGCTGCGGCAGGTCATGGAACTGCAGTCCTACATTGAGCGCGGGCAGCGAGTCGTCGTGCGATCGCACGTGAAGACGAAGCGGTACCCCTCGAAGATGAACGTCGTGTCGGCCTCGATTCCAGGCGCCGATCCCAAGGGGGGCGATCTGATGATTGTCGCCCATGCCTTCGAGACCATCGCCACGCCCGGCGCCAACGACAACTGTTCCGGTGTGGGCACGACGCTGGAGATCGCGCGGACGCTTGCGCGGCTGATTCGCGACCGTGTGCTGCCGAGGCCGAAACGAACGATCCACTTCCTCTGGGTCCCCGAGATCTCGGGCACCAGGGCGTACATGTTCAAGCACCCGGAGTTGGCCGACACGCTCATCGCGGCGATGAACTACGACATGCCGGGGTCGGATCTGAAGAAGACGGATACCTACCTGCGCATGAAGATGACGCCGGATTCAGTGCCGTCGTATCTGAATGACCTCATCGCCAACCTGCTGCAGTTCGTCGATCAGACCGAGATCCGCACACAGACCGGCAACAACGGGCCGTTCAACTACCGGCTCGTGCCGTTTATTGCCGCCAGCGACCATGCGGTGTTTCTGGGCGCCGGCATTCCCGCGATGCAGTTCAATCACTGGCCCGACAACTTCTATCATTCGAGCGCGGACACGGTCGGGATGACCGATCCGACCGAAACCAAGCGCATCGGATTTGTGGGGGCGGCGTCGTTCTATTACCTGGCCATGGCCGGGGTGCCGGAGGCCAAGGCGCTGGCGTGGGAATCGGCGGCGTACGGTGAGAAGTGGATCTCGGAGGTGGCGAGGCAGAGTATTCGCCTGATGACAGGGGACGGGGCGAAGTTGCCCGACCAGTACGCCGCCGCGGCCAACAAGGTGACGTGGGCGGCGAACCGCAGCAAGGGCGGCGTGGAATCGACGATGACGCTCGGCGCTGACGCCGGCCTTCAGAGCGTCGTGAAGACGCTCGTGGCAGGGCTTGACACGGCGCGCGCGCTGCAAGCCACCAAGCTGGAAGCGGTGTTCAGAACGCAGGCGGCGGCCTTCGGGATCAAGCCGGTGATGCCGACACCCGGTCCCAGGGCGCTCGAACTCTCGACGCTCATTCCGAAGAAGAAGTTCAGGCCGTTCTCCGAAGACATCCGCAAGTTGACGGATCGGCCGGCCGGCGGGCGGGGCGGACGCGGAGAGGCGGCTGGTGGCGGTCGGACGGGCGAGCGCGCCGCCGGACTGCCGTCGCTCGCGCAGTCGGAGGTGTCGGGTTTCATCGACGGCACGCGCAGCATCCTCGACATCTACAACGCCGTGCGCGCTGAGTACGGCCAGGTGACCACCAGCAACAACGACTTCAAGTTTGCATGGGCCGTGTCGCCTCAGTATCCGGACATCGATCTGGAGTTGGTGGCGGCGGCCGTGAAGACGCTCGAAACGAGCGGACAGGTTGAGATCGTAAAGGCGCCGCCCGTCGTGACAAGAAAGAAGTAACGGGCTACCGGCGGACGGCGCGCGAGGCCTGGAAGTAGCGCGAGGGCAGTGGATGATCGATCCGGGTTGACGCAAACGTCGATGCCGCGAGCAATCGGTCCAGATCGATGCCGGTGTCGATTCCGAGTCCGTTGAGCATGTAGACCAGGTCCTCGGTGGCCAGATTGCCCGACGCGCCGGGAGCGTAGGGACAGCCGCCCAGGCCACCGCACGAGGCGTAGTAGGTCGTCACATCCGCCTGGAGACCGGCGAGGACGTTGGCGAGCGCGGTGCCCCGCGTGTCATGGAAATGCAGCGCGATCGTCGAGAGCGAGGCGTGCTTCGCCACCGCGTCGAGCACCTGCCAGACCTGCCCGGGATGGGCGACGCCAATCGTGTCACTGATGGCGACCTCGGAGACGCCGAGTGCGAACAGGTCCCTGGCCAGTTCACCCACGCGTTCCGGGGACACCTCCCCTTCGTAGGGACAGCCGAAGCACGTGGACAGGTAGCCGCGGACGCTGACACCTGCCTGGTTGGCCCGCCCGCACACGGCCGCGATCGTGACGAACGACTCCTCAATCGACTGGTTGATATTGCGGCGGCTGAACGTTTCTGACGAAGCCGCCAGGACGGCAATGTCGCGCGAGCCGGCGGCCAGCGCCCGCTCGAGCCCTCGCAGGTTCGGGACGAGCACGGGATAGCGCGTGCCGGGCCGGCGCTCGATCAGCGCCATGACCCCGGCCGTGTCAGCCATCTGGGGCACCCATTTCAAGCTGACAAAGGCCCCGGCCTCGATGACGGGAACCCCCGCCTCGCTGAGCAGATTGACGAGGGTGACCTTCTGCGCCGTCGTTGTTCGCGCGCGCTCGTTCTGCAGACCGTCTCGGGGCGCGACGTCGACGACGGTGACCTGTGCGGGCAGTCTCATGTGATATCCGCCAA
>JAPKZO010000016.1:0-34698 GCA_026393755.1 Acidobacteriota bacterium | reverse complement strand
TCCGCCAAAACGACGTGGAGTTGATTCAGGCCGCCAGCCCGGCAGTCAATCGCCGGTACGGCGCCGGTCCGCGCAGCGCGGACCGGCAGCCACATTCCCATCGCCTCAGGCTTCGAACCCACCGCCGATCGTCAGCGCGCGTCGCGGCGCACCGAACGCGGGAGCCGATCGAGGACAGGCAGCACTCCAAAGGCCGCACGGTTCGGGAGCCAGAGCGACCCCTCGACGGCCGCGTCGGTCAACGATCCATCTTCCACCCAGCGAATGAACACCTGCGGATCGTCGGCCACCATGACGAAGTCCGCTGTCTTCGGCAGCGTGTCCTCGATGCGGATACGCTGCCTGGCCACGTACAGACCGAAATCGCCGCCGCCCGTCTTGACGCCGATCGCGTGCGTCCGATCGCCGAGGTCCTTCTGGGCGCGCGGGCTGCGTTCGATGCCGCCCGCCAATTTCCGCATGGCGGCGACGGCGGTGTTGCGCGCTGTCGTCAGCGCCGGGTCGCGCTTCACGTCGGGCATCTTCGGGGATTCGAAGCTGAGCTCCGAGGCGAAGAGCGGCTCCTTCGCGAGCTGCTCCGCGGTCAGCTCGGAAGCCGGCACGCAGAAGATGTCCCGAATCGATCCCACGCGATCGTCTTCGAAGACCAGTTTGACCTCGATGCCTTTCACGAAGATCCCTGGCCGCGGGAGCCCCGTGGTCGTCTGCAGCCGGCACGGCAGGAACGACGCGGCCGGCGCATTCCGCGCGATGTCCACGTAACCGCGACAGAAGGGGGCATCGCCGATAAACGACGCGGACGGGAAGATGGTGATTGGCGCGGTCGCCGCCAGCATGCCTCGATGGGGGAGATACACTTCCTTCATCTCGACGAAGTTGCACGCGGGGCAATGCCAGGTCGCCGCGGGCACCATCACCTGGCCGCACGTCGGACACTGGCTGCCGAGCAGCTTCCCTGCGCGCAGCGCGAGGAAAAAGCGCGAAAGTTCTCCATACGTCTGCTTGTAGAACGTCACCATGTGAGTGGTGAACTGCAGGTACGTCTGCTGGTCCTTCCCCGTGAGCTCCGACGTCTGCTTGGGCAGATTGAAGTCCAGCGGCAGAGCCGGCACCGGTTGCTTGCTCACTTCACACCTCCCTTGTCGAGCTCGACCACCATCGCGCCGCCGAACACCGCATTGATCGCGCCGGTGCCGTGGATCATGCCCAGTTCCATTTGTCTGGTGATCATCTCGCGTCGCAGAGACCACATGGAGAACATGTTCGAGCCTCCCACGAAGTGTCCCCCGAAGATCAGGCCTCCCGAAGGATTGATCAGCACCTGTCCCTTCGGTGGACGCTTGTCGTCGCCGAGCTGGCGGATGTCGGCCATGACCCCGTCGTCGATGAGCCGGCGCGTCTTCCCGATCGGGACGAACCCCATCTCGCCCATCGTGATCATCAACTGCGCCACGAACGCGTCGTGGAGCTCGACGATCTGGATGTCGGCAGGCGTCACGCCCGCCATCGCATACGCGCGCTCGGCGGCGAGCCGGTCGGACACGATGCGGTCGAGAGGCTTGTAGTAGCTGCCACGTCCGGTCGCGTAGGATTCGTTCGCCGCACCCACGCCCTTGACCCAGATCGGCGGCTGTCCTGTGCGCTCGCAGATCTCGCGGGTCTTCTTCTCCGAGGCGAAGATGATCCCGCCCGCACCCTCGGTGTACATGCACGTCTCGAGGAGGCGGAGGAACGGGGCGATAATCCAGCGCGAGGCCATCACCTGCTCGGCGGTCACCGTCTCGTCGCGGCGCTGGGCGTAGGGATTGCGGTTTCCCTGCCGGCACAGCCGCTCGACGATCTGCGCGCGCACGCGCGAGTCGCCGATGTCGCCGGGGAAGCTGTCGTTGTACCCCATGCACATCTGCATGTACGAGTCGCTGGCCGTCGCGCCAAGCGGGTACTCAAAGAACGGATCCCAGGACTTCGCGATCGTGTCGATGACCATCGGCGTCGCGGTCTGCGATCGAGGATCGAAACAGTCCGTGGCCTTTTCGCCACCGACGCACAGCACTGTCTCCGAGACCCCGCTCGCGACTTCCATGTACGCGGTGCGCATCGCGTAGAAGCCCGTCGCGCCTCCGCTCGTCACGCGGGTGCCCGGTTTGTTCGCCATCCCGATCAGGCCCGTGAGAGCGCTCTCGGGAATGGCCTGGTGCTCGAAGATGTCGTTGTAGATGCCGTACACGACCGAGTCGATTTCCTCGGTCTTCATCTTGGCGTCGTCGAGCGTGCGTCGCACCGCCATCTGGAAGAGTTCCCAGTAGGTGGCCTCGACCCAGCGGCCCCGGCATTCGGTGATGCCCGCGCCCACAATTCCAACCTTGCGCATTGGACCTCCTTACGGTTCGACGAGGATTATACCCCTGGTTTCGCGATCGTCTTGGATGGCACCCACCCAATGGGGTATGTTGTCGTCACGCGGCCTTGATTCGGACGTGAGGCCGCCATCAGCCCGAAGTGAAAGTCGGAACGGGCTGCTAGCGTCGGATGCGTGGCGCGAGAAGGCGCGCGCTGGGAGGGACCGTGGACGATCGTTCGCGCATACTGATGTCGGCGTGCCTGGGTGCGATTATCGGGGGCCTTGGCGGCTATCTGTTTCTGACCGAGGACGGGCGCCGTGTGCGGGAGCGGCTCGAGCCGGGGATGGATGACCTGCTGCGTGAGATGCGGCACCTGAAGTCTGCCGTGGAAAAGGCCCGCCTGGCCGCGCAGGAAGGCTGGACCACCATCGAGGAACTTCGCCAGCCGCCGTCGACCCGGACCGTCGTCAGGCCGCCAACCCGCTACTGATCTCAGCTCTTGGCACACGATCACTCCAGCACCCTCCGTGTCGATCCGGTCGCACGGCGTGTCCGCCGACTCGGCGAGCAGGCGGTCGACGGCGCGTCGCTGATGGGGCGCGCCGCCTGGCGCGGCCTGATCGAGGTGGCCTACAGCAGCGACGATCTGACGCACGCCGCGTCGATCGCTTATTACGCGCTCCTCTCGTTTCTTCCGTTTCTGCTGCTGGCGTTCTCCGTGCTCGGCTCCTTCGAGGCCGGTCAACAGGTTCGCGACCACGTGCTCGAGATCGTGCTGGGGTACTTTCCCGCGCAGCCCGACTTCATCGCCAGCCAGGTGGACCTGTTCAGCCAGACTGGGGCCCGGTTGGGCGTCGGCTCGCTGCTCGCGCTGGTCTGGGCGTCAATGGGCGTATTCGGGGCCATCACTTCGGCCGTCAACCACGCCTGGAGCGTTGAGCGGCCCCGGAGTTTTTGGGGACACCGTTTCTTCTCGTTTCTGATGATGGCCGCGGCAGTCCTCTTGTTGTTTGCCGCGCTGTTCCTGTTGAGCATTTCGAAGATGACCGGGGCCGCCTGGTCGACGCTGCTTCCGCAGTTCCCCTGGCTCGCCACCGTGCGGGGATGGGAAGGGCCCGTCGGCGCCTTCGTGCTGTTTGTCGTCGTTGTGGGCCTGGTGTTCTACTTCGTCCCCAACACGAAGGTACGCCTTCGCGATGTGTGGCCCGGCGCCGTCGTCACGGCCCTGGCGTGGCGCGGCGCCTTCGAAGGCTTCTCCTGGTACCTGCGGCGGTGGGCGAGCTCCAGCATCCACGGTTCAATTGCGACGGTCATCTGGTTCCTGTTGTGGATTTACATCTCCGCCGTCGTCCTGCTCTATGGCGTGGAGTTTACGGCCGCCTTCGCGAGAATCCGGCGCGAGCGCCGCGAACCCATCCCGCCGACCAACGCGTCGTAGCGTGATATCTTCCAACCTGACAGACGATCCGGCTACGTCGTGGCCCGTAAATGGCCCGCAGCGGGGGTCAGTGAGCGTCAGCTCCGCACGAATCGTATCAACGCATCGTAGTCACCTTGGTCGGCCCTTTTGAGAGCTGAAATGTATTCGTCTCTCAAGGCACCCCCCACCTCAAGTGCTCCGGTGTGGGTTCTCATCCCCCAAGAGCAGGGTTCTTGCCTATTTGAACTGAGGAGAATGTTCGTCATGATGCGAGCATGCCGACCATTGCCGTTCACAAATACGTGAATCGAAACCAGTCGATGATGGAATCGCGCGCCAATCTCATCCCAACCGTAGGTTCCATGCTCAATCCAATATTTCGTGTCGGCCAACAAGTTGGCTAGCTCGGTCGAGATGTTCTCCTTGAACACTCCAATGTTCTTGTTCGACCTTCTCGGCTTTCCGGCCCACTTCCACACACGATTCAACATCCGTTTGTGAACGTTGAGAGTAAACGTCGCCGTGAGGATGTCCGAGGGCTGTCTGCTTTCAGCCCAGTTCGTAGCTTCGGTGATGTTCTCGCGCTCGAGCGTATTCAGTTCGCCCTGTGTCGTGATGTAGTCGGAAATGAGGCCCTCCGCCTCGTTCGGATCCAGAGGCGTGGCGCCAGGGGGATAGTCAATTGGGAACGGGCTCACTTGTGCGCCTCCGACCAGCTATTTCCCGTCCTCTTCCCCCAGATTCGAGAATCCATCTTCGATTTCAGTTGGTGTGCGAGGCTGTCAACCTCCTTGGCCAAGTCGTCATTGCTCGCTCCCTGTTTCTCCAGCCGCATCGAGTGTTCAGCCGTGTGCACGAGTTGCTCTGCGAGGTCCGTTGCCCGCTCGTCGATGATCGCCTCAAGATCGGCGAATCGATCGTTTGGAACGATGGCGTAGATCAACTTGCAGTTCATCGCGCGGGCGGTCTTCGCAAGTCGTTCTAGAGTGACCTTGCCTGAAGGTTCCCGCTCCTCAATCCGCGTGATGTTGGATTGGTCGACACCGACACGTTCGGCGAGTTGCCGCGTATTCATGCCGAGCGCGCCCCGAACCGCTTTGATCCAGCCGGAGCGCGGCATCTGGTCCGTTCGGATGGCGATCCACGGGCGAATCTTCTTCTCGATGAGCTTTCGCTGGCTGATGAGGCTCTGTTTGTTGGCTCTCATGAATGTATGATGCGCTAGAAAGCATCTAAGGTCAATCTACTGATGCGTTATACAGCATCTATTATGTCATTTATGATGCCTTTTGTAGCATCAATGGAACGATGACGGTGATCGTGATGACGGCGATTCAAACCTGCCGAAGATCTCCCGCATTTCTGAGTGCTTTCGGGAGGTGCGACGTGACTGAGGCCATCACCTTTCCCTGGCTGACGCTTTGCGAGGCGGCGTGATGATTGGGCCCTCCGACGACCGCGTGTCCGTGGACGGCGACTCTCAGGAGGCGGTGATGGCGACGGGGATCCTGCTGCCGGTGGTGGGGTGACAAGGACGGCAACGACGTCGATTCGTCGGTACAACGTGCGATAATCCTTCAGGCCGGGGTGGCGAAACTGGCAGACGCACGGGACTTAAAATCCCGGGACTCCACAAGGGTCGTGTGGGTTCGATTCCCACCCCCGGCACTTGGAAACACGCACTTACAGGAATGCGCCTTCTGCGGCGCTCGCCCCGATCCGCCGCTTTGGGGCTGAATTGGGGCTGTCGCTGCTTCCAGCCCGGTCGATCTGGCCGCAGGATCACCGGCAGACCGTCGGCCGATTGTGCGTCTCCATCGGCCGGGCCGGGATAGGGACGGCGGACGGTGAGGGCTCCCCGACGGTACGCGAGCCTCCGGGCAATATGCGCGACTGCTCACGCGTCTGGCGCTATTGGGAATCAGACAAGGCTTCGCATGATGCGGGCCAGGGTTGCCACGGCGGCGGCAGCAAAGGACAGGCAGCGATGGAAAGCCCGGGTTCGAATCCCCAGCGGGGTTGGTGAAGATGTGTACGGGACGATTCCGGCGTGCGGCGTGACGATCGGGACACGATGACCTTTAGATGACGACGATCGCGGCTCCTGTGCTGCGAGCGGCGTGAAACCGACTCGCTATCGGTGTTGTGGTCGCGCTGGAAGCTGGCGCGGAAGTGCTCCACTCTGCCGCGCCGGCAGATAGAAGCCCTTCTCGAAGCGGGAGGGGGAACTTCGGGGGGAGGCCCATCTGGTCATGAGCTCTAACGTCCTCGCGTGGGTCTCCGACTGCTTCCTAGCCACAGGTGTCGTGGCGACTATCTCGCTGCTGTTCCGCTCCATGCTCGACAAGCGCCTCAGTTCCGAGTCAAGGGCGGTTCTCGCGATTGTGGCTATTGGTGCGCTCGTGATCGGTCTGGGGCTTCGCGGCTGCGTACGAGTCCGCAAGGCTGCGTTTGGGAACACAACTGCCGAGGGGAACGCCGCCAAGACGCGCAAGGAATTAGCTGCTCTTCGGTGTCTTCCAGTTGAGGACGGTTCCTGCCAGGTACGCGATACCGGCTGAGAGGAAGACCACGTGGGACGCCACGCCAGGCAGCGAGACTTGTCCTTGCAGGACCCCCAGCGCGACCAAGAAGGTGAGGATGATGAACAACCCGCGCAAGAGGAACAGGCTCCCGATCCCCACCAAGGCAGTCCGCAGGAGCGGCAGGCGCCGGATGACGCCGGCCCCGGATAACGCATAGAGGCCGAAGAGCACGGGGATCAGCGCGGCGGCTTCTCCGACCACGAACAATCGGACGCGGTCGTTCAGCAGTCCCGGTGGCGCCTGAAAGTACGCCGCTGCGGCCGGCCAGACCGAGATGACCGCCTGACACACCGCCATGGAGAAACTCAGTCCGGCGGCAACCTTCAGCCACAGTCTCCTGTCCACGGTGCCCTCCCTGAATGGCCCGGAGTGCGTCCCAGATACCGCCCGCTCGCGACCCAAGTGTCAGCCGAAACAGGCACTCCCGTTCTGGCCATCGGGTCGGAGATTCAGGTGTTCGCGGTGCAGAAACACACCCACAAGTTACGAAAGCAGGCGCGCCTCTGTTCCGTCCATCTCGCGTGGCACGACCTCCGACGAACTGGCTTCGAGCCGGGTTCAGGCATTCCCCAAGACGGCGGACCAGGACAGCAGCAATCGCGGCCCTCGACTGACGACGAATCCGGCATCCTCAGCCAGGGAAGTTGTTGCCTCGAACTCCTTGCGCGACACGTGGAACAACTTCGGTTCGACCATGAGGATTCGTGCCTTGTCGTTCATGATGGCCTTGAGCTGCTTGAAGAAGCCGAGCTTGTCGGGCACCTCGTGGACCATCCAGAAAGCCAACCCGAAGTCGATCTTCCGTGAAACGTTGATCTTGTCCCGTTCGCACTTCACCAGGTGAATCCGTGCTTCCAGTTCCGTTCCGCGGATCCTGGTGCTGAGCTTCCGCAACATCCCATCCTGCAGGTCGGCGGAGATGACCTTCCCCGTCCGGCCGACCATCCCCGCCAGGTCGATTGAGAAGAACCCCGGGCCACAACCGATGTCGAGAACGGTCATCCCCTCTTTGACGAAGGGAGAGAGGATCTTCCGCGGATCCTGCAGCCACCGTCTGATGCTGGCTTCGAGCGGACTCGCGAGCCCAACGGGGCAAACACGGTTCCTGTCGTTGTCGATGGCCATCTCATCTCCTTGTCGGACGGCTTGCCCGCTCAACATGCGCCACGCTCGCTGTCTGCTCCCGCGTGTGGGATTCCGGGCGCCGTCGGGTCATCGTGTGAACCTCACGATCTATGGGCGCTGTGGAACGTAGTCGTGGCCGGCTAGCCCAGGCGAACATCCAATAGGTGACAGGCGAGTGTTCGCGGTTTGCACGTTGCGACCCCCGATTCCTCCTGACTCCCTCGGCGTCTGCCGACGGGATTATCTTTCGAGGGCTGGAGAAGAGCAAGTCCTCGCAGGTATCCAGAGCGAGATCGGACAGACTCTGACCGACTTGCCCTGGCCCTTGGAGGTTCTGATGCGGAACGTCTTCGCGATGCTCGTTCTGACCACAGCAGGCGTGTTTACCGTCATGGCGTTGACTGACGTCTCACAGTCAAACACCGGGGCACAGCAATTGCCTGTGTCAGAATCCCGGGCGCTTGTCAGGGTCGTGCAGAAGCCAGGCTTCTCGTTGTCCATATCTGACGGCTGGCAGGAGATTCCGACCCGAGATCTAGTAGCCGGATTCGACTGCGGGTTTAAGCTCACGAGACCCCAGACATGGATGGAGTATCCATATGTACTTCGTTGAACTCAATCCGCCTGCGGCGGATAGTGTAACCCTCGCTCGTCTATCTCGGTCCGCGAATCCCACCGTGCGTCTGACGATACTCCGATTGCCGGAGAGATTTCCCTCTCCGCCGAAAGGAGACCGCCATGACACCGTTGCGCCAACGCATGCTCGAGGACATGCAACTCCGCGCGTTCTCGCCGTGGAGTTCCCAGGGAACTCCAGAGACGCTCTCGCTGGAATTACGTCGGGGACGGCGGCGCGCCTGTCCCTTTGGCTGTCCCCGTCGCCCGGCTATTCGCCGTAACAGAACAGGGACGGGCAAGTGCCGATCCCGGCCGGTGGCGTTAGCGCCTGTTTTCGTCTATTGTCAGCAGGGAGGCGGGCGGACTCAAAATCCCGGGACTCCACAAGGGTCGTGTGGGTTCGATTCCCACCCCCGGCACCAGCCTTCGCTCGACCTCAGCTCGCATGCCCCTCGGTCGAGCTGCGGCTGGGCAAGTGAGTTGATGGGCGTAGGCAGACGCCTGGATCATCTGACGTTGCCCACCTTCTGCCGGGAAGATCCAGATCGGTGGCTTTGGGGCTGGATTGGGACTGCCGTGTCTGCGTCTCACCTCCGGATCTCCGTGCGCAGGTCATCGTCGCCGGCGGTGCCACATCCTGGGGTGGCGGGGCACTGAAGTCTCCCTGCGGATTGTGCGCCACTTCATTGTGATCATTGTTTCACTGCGGCGCAGGCGCGCCTTCTCGCCTGGACGGCAATCCACGGATTCCGGAACATTAGTCTGCCCGGGCGCCCCCTTCCCACCGGACCCGTGCGGAAAGTCGCGTAAATCGGAGATCCGCCATTGGACAGCAGTTTGCACGACCGACCTCGGAACAGTGCGGCGGAAGCACTTCTGATTCTCGGTCGAGGGCTGAATCATAAAGGAGATTCTATGGTCAAGAGAGGATTGTTCCTGTCGTTGCTCCTGGTGCTGGCAGCTGCGGCCAGCGCTCAGGCTGCCGTCATCACCTTCACCGGTGGGACGGCCCATTTGATCGGCGGCAGCACCGTCACGCCAAACAACAGCGGCATTTGGACGGATCAAGTCGACTACTACATCGAAGCCGGGATGAGGTACGACTTCATAGGCGGCTACGGCACCATCGGGAACTACTACGCGATCGGTAGCCGTCCCGACGGATCCACTATCGCGAACGACGTCGTGCATGCCCATTGGAGTGGGGTGGGTTCCATGGTCATCACGAAAGTCGACGGCTCGGCATTCGACCTCAACTATGTCGACATCACTTCGAACACGACCGTCGGAGGCAGCCAGCAGACTGGCACCGAGTTGTCGTACATCACCAGCAGCAAGGGCCCGAGCACGAAGATGCTGCTACCGTCCTCGGATTGGGGTTTTGATTGGGACTACTACGGGGTCGCCGGCGACGGTGTGGCGAGGTTGTGGCTGGGCTCAGATTTCGACGGAGTAACCTCCGTTACTTTCAGCTCCCTCAACGCCTACTGCTTCGGCATGGACAATTTCTACATCGACGAAGAGCCTCCGCCCGCCGTTCCCGAACCCGCCTCGATGCTCCTGCTCGGCACAGGTCTGGTCGGCATGGCCCGCGCGGCCCGTCGTCGGATGCGAAAGTAGTCCCTCGCGTATCAGCGCGGGTTACGATGAGCGCCTGGTTACCCGGATGTGGTGGTCGGGCGCTCGCTGCTTTCGCTGCCGATCGTGGGACGCGGCTCAGATGGTTGCGTCCAACGCGCCCAAGTTGGCGCCCGACACCAACACAACCGTGTACTTCACAAGCTCTATTCGACTGAGCCTACGGTTGTGCCCGCGCCGATCCGACTCGACCGAGCGTGAGCCAACGCAGGCCGACTCGACTCGCGCGAAAGGCTTAGGGATCCTCGCATTCAGGCCCGATCCGGATCGCGTTGAATAACCCAAGACCCCGGGACTCCACAAGGGTCGTGTGGGTTCGATTCCCACCCCCGGCACTACAGAATCAACGAGATATGATCCGTCCGGCTCGCTGCAAAGAATGAAGTAGATGTTGTCGAGACGGACCGCCTCCCGCGGACTGACGTCGATTCTGATTGGGTTGGTCATCGCCTTGCCGGCGGCTTCCTGCGGCCCCGGCCACACGCCGCGCCGGGCCATCGTGATTGTGCTGGACGCCGCCCGCCCCGATCATTTCTCCTGCTACGGATATCCGAAGCCCACAACCCCGCAGATCGACCGCCTTGCCGCACGGGGAGCGATCTTTCTCAATAACTACGCCCAAGCCACCACTACCCGGACCTCCGTCCCTCGCCTCCTGTATTCGAGATATTTCGCCCCGGAAATCTTCCCCAACCATCACGCGATTCCCTTCACCAATCCCGGCAATCTCTTCCGCAAGATAGACGACGAGGCGATGTCCCTGCCCCGCGCTCTCGAAGCGAACGGCGTCGTGACCGCGGCGATTTCGGCCCACGAATGGATCACAGCCGAGTCTCCTTTCGCCCGCGAATTTACGTTTCTGTTCGACCTCCAATCGACGATCCCCTTCGACCGGAGTTACGGCTATCCCCGGGCCGACAAAGTCGTCGATCAGGCCGTCGACTGGATCTGGAAGAACCGCAGCCGCGACTTCTTCCTGTACCTCCATGTCATGGACACGCATTTCCCGCATTTCTTCCAGGGCGACGCCCGAACGTTTTTCGGTTCTGAGCCTTATACGGGCGGAGCGTTCGGGCCGGAAGGTCTGACGCTCGACGTGAATAGATCCGCGACCGCGGAAGACCGGAAGTACCTCAACGCCCTTTACGACGGAGGCCTCCGCTACGCCGATCGAGAACTCGGCCGCCTCTTCGCCACCTTGGAAGATTGGGGTGTGCTCGATCAGACCCTGATCGTCATCACCGCCGACCACGGCGAATTTCTCCTCGATCGCAAGGGCTATATGACCCACGGCGGTCCCTGGTATGAACCGCTGGCCCGGGTTCCCCTGATCATCCATTATCCGCTCAAGGTGTCCCCCGGCCGGCGCGACGCTTTGACCGAATCCATCGACATCGCCCCGACTCTGTTGAAGCTGTTGGGAATCTCGCTCCCCGAAGGAAGTTCCTTCGACGGGCGAGACGTGTTCCAGGAACAGGCGAAACGCTCCCGGGCGATGTCCGAAGGCGGGATCCGCGACGAACGGTACAAACTGATCTTCAAGTCCTCCGGGACCGAAGTTCTCGGCCCGACTGCGCCCGCCCCGAAGGCGGCGAACGCGGAGCTGTACGATCTTGCCGCCGACCCGAAAGAAACGCGCAACCTCGCCGCGGAATCGCCCGCCGTCGTCGAGCGGCTTCTCTCCGCCTATCGAGCACAACTTCAACGGCCCTGGATTCGTTTTCAGGCGGCGACGACACACGACCAACCCCGCCAATCATTCGCGATCGCAGCCCCCGCGTTCGGCGGGGATGCGGAAATCCCGTTTCTTCCCGTCGAGGAGAATCCGGCGAATCTCCAGCAGACGCCCACGCCTTCCGGATGGCTCGGCCGGGCGACCTGGGACAATTCCTGGTTATTCGCGAAGCGAGGGGCCAAACCCCTCCACATCTCTTTTCCCATGCCCAAGGGAAGATATTTCCTCGTCGCCGACATATGGGGGGCAGTCCAGATCGAAATCAACGGACAGAAGGTTCTCCTTCAATCGGACGCGCTTTCGGCTGACCTTCGCCGGGACCCGAAACCGATCGATATCGGCGAAATCGAACTGAAAGGGGAGACGTTCTCCGCCATCCTGTATCCCCAGCCGACCCATCCCTGGTTTGCAATCCGCTATCTCGGATTCAATCCCGTCATCAACGGAAAACGCGGTGGCTATTACGACAAGGAACGGGAGGAGCGGCTTCGCTCACTCGGCTATATCAGGTAGGGTCGGATTCGGAGTCAGGCCGTCGACTTCCGCTCTCGATCGACAGTCATTGGTAGACGGCTCCTGGCTCAGGAGTGGTCACGCGGAAATCGCAGTTCAACAAGAGCCGGATAGTCGGCACCCTCGAGGAAGCAGACGCCGGCGTGGCGAATGCCGCATGGTCCTATACGCCTCGCACGATCGGCGGCGGCAGCAACGTAAAGTCCAGCGTGCTTACGCCGTCGATGTACACCCCGTCGGCCGCTGATGCATAGCCGGCTGCGTTCACGGAGAGATTCGCATTGCCCACAATGAGGTTGTCGAAGCGATACACCCCGTTTGCGGTGGTCGTCGTGCGTCCAGCATTCGGCCCATCAACCACCGTGACGGTTGCCGCGTTGACCGCCAGGCCATCACTCGCCCTCACAACGCCCGTCAGCGAAACGAGGCCAGAGCCAGTACCCGAGATACTGATGGTGTTCGTGCCGCTGGTGGCGTCGCCGTTCACCGTGAGGATGCCGTCATAGCTGACAGCTGCGGTTGGCGCAAATTGAATCGCGACCAGCTGTGATCCACCCGCCAGCACCGTCCCGCTCGCGAAACTGAACGTGTAGACGTTCATGCTGCCGACCGGGACCGTCATCCCAGTCACCGTCAGTGCGGTATTCCCTGTGTTGGTAATGGTCAGGATCGCGGTACCCTTCTGCCCAATGGACAGCTCTCCAAATGCCAATGTCCCAGTCAACCCAATCACTCGCGTGGCGGACGTGGGAGTAGGCGCGGTTGGCGACGGCGAAGATTGACTGCCGCAGGCAGAGAGGCCGACCCCCAGAACAAGGACCAATAGACCTATCTTCATGGCTGCCTCCCAAAGAATGACCCGTTTGAGCCTTAAGAATGGCCCATGGACCACGCAGTCGTCTGTACACAAACGCACAGGGAATGCCGCCAGGAATGGCGGGGTGGGTGGGACGGGCTTCAGCTGGACGTCAGCGCGAACAGGTGACGGCGGCGGGACCCGGTTCTGCCGGATCCCGCCTGAACAGGCGTCTGTCCCAACGAGGACGCCGATGCGCTGATGTTCTTGCGGCTACTTGTTCTCCTTCATCAAGGCGTTGACGGCAGCCTCCAACTGCTGGTCCTTGCAGAACGGACCCCTCGTCATCCTACTGTCCCAGCAAGATCCGAATTCCGAAGAACACCTCGCGCGTCGGCCCTGGCTGGTACGAATTGCCGTCCGGATCGGGCTCGGTGAAGGCGATGTACTGCTGCCCGAACACGTTTCGGGCCGACAAGCTGATCTCGCCGCGGTAGCCCCTTCCCGTCCAGCGGTAGGCGACGCGCGGATTCACCAGCGTGAATCCATCCACGCTCGCGACATTCGACTGGTCGACGAACCACCCGCTCTGCATCTCCGTCCCGACGCCGAACACCCAGTGAGCGTTCCACGTGTACTCACCGTCCGCGTAGAACTGATGCGCCGGCGAATTGGGCATGACGGAATTGGAGAACTCGCCAAACAGACTCTTGACATTCGTGTACTTGAAGTTCGACCACGTGTAGGCCGCGCGGATGGCCAGGCCCGACACGGGGAACCAGCCGACGGCGGTTTCGATGCCGTAGCGCCGGCTCGAGCCGGCATTGCGATAAAAGGTCTCGAGCGAGCGTGAGGCAACTCGGTACCGACCGAAATCGTTGTCGGTGTTGAGGTTGAAGAACGTCGCGTCGTACGAGAGTCGGCTGCCGACGTGCCCGCGAGCACCTACTTCCTCGCCTTGTGAAGTGGCCGGCACCAGGTTGGCGTTGAACCCGCCGAGATGGTCGGGATTATTGGACAGTTCCTCCGTTGTTGGCGGCAGAAAGCCCTGGCCCCAGCTCGCGTACAGGCCCGCCTCCGGGGTGATGTTGTACGACGCGCCCACGCGTCCCGTCGTCTTGCCGAAGTTCTGCTGGCCCGACAGATCCATGAATCTGCTCGAGAGGTTGTCGCTGAGCGAATTGCGGAGCCAGTCGCTCCGGATATCGGCCGTCAGCGCCCATCCGGACGGGAATTCGACACGGTCGAGTGCATAGATGCCGACGCTACGCTGATCGATTCGCTGATCTGCCAGTCGCGTCGTGCCTTCCAGCGCGGCTCCCAGATTCGCGTACTTCACGTCGTCGATTCCCTGCCAGTCGACGTCGGTGCCGATCGTGACGTGGTTGGTGAAGCGGTGGAATGTCCGGTGATTCGCATACTGCAGGATGAAGCCAGGCGTGTTGTACGTCCGGTGCTGTACCGACGAAGGTACCGATTCCCGCCAGTTCCAGTGGCGCAGGTACGCACTGAAAGTCACCTCGTTGCTCTGCGTCATCGCCCAGTAACCCGACACGCCCGTGGTGAACCGTTCGGTGCGCTGATATTCGTTGAACGTGAGCGCATCAGGGTTGGGCAGCTTCGGACTCTGCTGCAGCCAGACCAGACTCAGACCCTCCGCGTTCTGATTGAAGAAGGCGGTATTGGCGGCAATGGCCGTCAGGTGGAACGTCGGTGAGGCCGTCCAGCGCAGCTTGCCGTAGATGTTGGTTGAATCGAATGCGGTGTGCACGCGATAGCCATCGCCGGAATTGCGGGAGACCGACAGGCGATAGTTGAGCCTGTCGCTGGTACCGCCCACCTCCGCCAGACCCTTCCAGAAGTCGTACGAGCCGAGCGACAGCGTGGCTTCCCCAGCCACGGGAACCTCGGCGCCGTCCCGCGTCGTAATGTTGATCACACCGCCCGCCGCGCCGCCGCCGTAGAGCGCCGACGAAGGACCGCGCAGGACTTCGATCCGGCTCACCGTGAGCCAGTCGACATCGAACAGGTCTGGCGCCAGGCCCGTCGGATCATTGAGCGGCAGGCCATCCAGCAGCACCTTGATGCCGCGCACGCCGCGCTCGGTCAGCAATCCCTGGCCGCGGATCGAGACGTGCACCCGCTCGCCATCGGCCTGGTTGTCGATCTTGACGCCCGGCACGAGCTTGAACGCTTCCTCCGCGCCAATCCCGCGCGGCATCGCCTTGAGCGTGTCCGCCTCGACCACCGATGTGGCCGCGGGTACCTCCTTCAAGGGCAACTCCATGCGCGGCGCCGAGACGACGACGTCGTAGGTGATCGTGGGAAGCTGAGGCTGTTCGTCCGGCTTCACCTGACCAACTGGGGGAGCGGGCGGGGCGGGCTTCTGAGGATCGCTTGCGCCTGGAGGCGGAGCGCTCTGTGGTTGTCCCGCCGGGGAAAGCGTTTGAGCGGTGGCGGGCCCGATCGCCAACTGGCCCGCCACAATGAAAACGGCCAGGGTCGCGAGGCGTGCAGGGTAGCGAAGGAACATTGAACCCGGGGCGACGGAACGGTGTGTCATATACGCCTCAACGGGGACCGGGGATCTGCGGGGGCTCGCACGGCTGGGGCCGAAGGCAACGAAGGCGATCCCCGGGCGGGCCAGACGCGGGGCCCCGGGAGCCGTCGAGCTCGACGCCTCGGGCGCAGCCTATTGTAATCCGCGGGCGACCTGCTTCTACTTGATCTCTTTCAGCAGGGCGTTGACGGCAGCCTCCAGCTGCTGGTCCTTGCCCTTGCTCGCAACGGCATACTCGTTCATCAGCTTGATGTCAGGTTCGGTCTGCTGATTCTCGAGGTACCTGCCGGTCGTTGAGTCCTTGACGCCGGTGTGGGGCACGCCCCACCTGATGCCGTCCGGCAGCGCTTCCCACCCGGCAAACGTGCACGTGCCTGGCGTTGGCATGCCCACCAGTTTCCCGAGTGACAGCGCCTTCACCGTGTACGCATAGCAGTGACCATCGCTGTAGTTGGCTTCGTTGGCCAGCGAGATACTCGGCTTGGTCCACCGGAAGTTCGGCTCGTAGCCATTGGTGCGCCGATCGCTCGCGTATTCGAAGAAGCGTTTCCCGCTCAGGAACATCGCGAGGTCGGCCACCAGGTCGCCGCCTCCGTTGAAGCGCGTGTCGATCACAACGCCCTTGCGCGTCGCGAACTTGCCCATCACCTCTTCGTAGGCCGAACGGTACGCACCATCGTTCATCCCGGGCACGTGGATATACCCCAGTTCGCCATTGCTCAGCCTGTCGACTTCGTCCTGGTTTCGGCGCACCCACCGCGCGTAGAGCAGTCGACTCTCCTCGGCGGGTGTGATCGGCTTGACGACGACCTCGGTCTTCTTCGCGCCGTCCAGAACCCCCAGCAGCGTCTTTTTGCCGGCCTTGCGATTGAGGAATTGTGCCAGGTCCTTGTCGGCGGCGACGGTCTCGCCGTCGATGGACTCGAGAATCATGCCAGGCTTGATGTTCATGCCGGCCTTGGTGAGCGGCCCGTCCTTGATGACCTCTTCGATCTTGACGCCGACACCCCTGTAGGCGGAGTCGTAGAAGAGGCCCAGCGAGGCGGTCTCGTCAGGATTGGTGGCCTGAGCGCTATAGCTGGCTCCACTGTGGCTGATGTTGAGTTCGCCCAGCATCTCCGCCAGCATCTCAGCGAACTCGAAGTTGTTGCCGATATGCGGCAGGTACTTCTGGTAAACGGCCTTGAGGCCGTCCCAGTCGGCGCCGTGGTAGCCCGCGGTGTAGAACGAATCCTTCACAGTCTTCCAGACGTGTTCGAACGACTCGCGTCGTTCCGCCGCCGCATTGAGCAGCATCTCGCCGCTGAACGGCACGGGGTCGCGCTTGCCGCCAGCCGGATCGATCTTCGAGAGAGTCCCGTCGGCCAGCAGGAACAGGATCTTCTGGTCCTTGTCCCATTCCAGGCGTCCGCTCGTCGCGTTCAGCGTGACGGCCATCTTCGTGTCCTTGGTCCGCAGATTGGTCGACCAGAGGTTCAGGCCCTTTTCGAATCGCGCCAGGTAGTACAGCGTCTCCCCGTCCTTGCTCACCAGCGCATCGCCCAAAGACGACGAGTGGATCGTCACGCGCGCCTTGCGAAGGCTGAAGCCATCGAACTCGATCACGAGTTCCTCGGGTTTGACCTCCTTGTCCTTGGTCGCATCGGCCTTGTCCTTGGCGGCGTCGGGCTTGGGCTTGTCCTTCTTGTCTTCGGCCTCCTTGACCAGCGCGTACTCGTCCTTGGTGAGGCGGTACCGATCCCACGCATCCTGCGTGAAGAACATGGCATAGGCGTCCTGCTGCGCACCGCCGCCTTGCGCCACCGACTTCAATCCGTCGCGGTTGCTGAACCACAGCATGGCCTTGCCGCCCAGGATCCAACGCGGCCGGCTGTCGTTGAAGCCGCTCTGGGTCAGGTTGGTGACGCCGCCCTTGCCGTCGGCTCGGACCAGGCCCACTTCGCCGGGCGCCAGGCCAGGGACCGAGTAGTCAAAGAGGATCCACTTGCTGTCAGGGCTCCACTGGAAGTACTGCTCGCCTTCGTCCAATTCCTTGCTGGTCAGCAAGACGCGGCTCAGTTTGGTCTCGAGGTTGAATATCTTCAGCGTCGACTGATCCTCGACGTACGCGATCTCCTTGCCATCGGGCGAATACACCGGATGTGTGGCCTGACGCTCGGTCGGAATGGCCAGCGTTTCCTTGAGCACAGTTGACGCATAGAAGTACGGCTCTTCGTCGCGCGTACGGCGCGTTTCGTAGATCTTCCACCGCCCTGCGCGCTCGGAGGCGTAGATGATGGCCTTGCCGTCGGGAGACCAGGCGATGCTGCGTTCGTTCTCAGGAGTATTCGTGATGCGCTTGGTGACGCCGCCCTCGACGCTCGTGACGAACACCTCGCCACGGAACGTGAAGGCGATCTCCTTGCCAGTCGGCGAGACAGCCATTTCGCGGGCGCCGTTGGTCACCGGCAGCACTCTCTCGTTGTTGTTTCTGGCGTCGGCCGCGATCGCCACGTTGATCTTCTGCGGCTGCCCGTTCGCCTTGAGCGTATAGATGTCGCCGTCGTACCCGAAACAGAGCGTGCCCGAATCGGCCGCGCTCAGGAAGCGGACCGGCTGCTTCTTGAACGAGGTCACCGCCTGCGACTTCCCGCCCTGGAGACTCATCTTGTGGACGTTGAACGATCCGCTCTCCTCGCTGAGGTAGTAGAACGCCGTGTCGTTGTCGGTGAACACCGGGTTGCGATCTTCTCCCGCGAACGTCGTGATCTTCCGATGCGCACCGGTGGGCATGTCGTAGACCCAGATGTCACGCGCGATCGCCGACGTGTGGTGTTTGCGCCAGATGTTCTCGCCGCCCTTCTTGTCCTGGTAGAGCAGCAGCTGCCCGTTCCTGCTGATCTTCACGTCCTCCGCGGGCGTCGTCAGCACCTGTTCCACCCGGCCGCCGTCGGCAGGCACGCGATAGAGCTCCGGCTGCGAGGCGGTCGGAAATCCCCGGTTGGCGGCGGTGTCGAGGCGCGCGCCGCCGAAATAGATGCTCTTGTCGTCGGGACTGAACGCGTACGGATACTCGTGAGCCGAATGGAACGTGAGCCGGTTGGCCTCGCCGCCCTCTGCCGGCATGATGAACACATCGAAGTTGCCGAAGCGGTCGCTCGCAAAGGCGATCTGTTTCCCATCGTGGCTCCAGACGGGCATGAAGTCCTGCGCCTCGTGCGTCGTCAGGGCGACGGCCGTGCCTCCGGTGGCGGGCACGCGGTAGAGATCGCCCTTGTACGTGAAGACCACGGTCTTTCCATCCGGCGAGATCGCGGGGTAACGCAGCCAGCTCGGTCCGGATTGCGCGGATGCGATGGACACACTGACGGCCAGCACACAAACGATCGAGGCAAGCAGGGTTTTCATAAGTCAGATCCGCTCCATGAACGCGACGAGAGAGGTGTCGAACGCACTCGGGATTCTACTGTGTGTGCGCCCAGGCGGGCCAGCTGTCCCGGATGCTGGTGTTTCGCGCCGGGCCTGGATCTGCTATACAGTCAGCCCCGAGGAGGATTGCGATGGCTGGCACACGCGGAAAGGTCTGTCACTACACGTCGATGGAAGCTGAGACGGTGAGCGGGGAAGCCAAGGGCGCGACGATCCGCTGGCTGATAGACGATCAGCATGACGGGGCGCCGGTGTACGCGCTGCGGATGATCGAACTGGCGCCGGGCGGTCATTCGCCGCACCACGCTCACCCGTACGAGCACGAGAACTTCGTCGTCGAGGGAACGGGCCGTGTGCAGATGGACGGCGTGTGGCACGACCTCAAGCCAGGCGATGTCGTCCTGGTGCCACCGGATGCCGTACATCAGTACGCGAATGCAGGAGAGACGCCATTTAAGTTCCTATGCGGGATCCCGGTCGCCAGATTGCGAGAGGGCCGATAGGCGGTCAATCAACGTTACGTCAGAGAGGGAGACGTTCACGATGACGCACGAGACGAACTGCCGGTGGCTGCAGCGAGGTGTCCTGGTCACTTGTTCGATCGCGGCGTTGCTGGCTGCTCATCCACGCGCCCAGGTGTCAGTGCCAGACCAGACGGCGACAGCTCCCGAGTCGGTGGCCACCCAGATCGATCGCATCTTCGAGCGGTGGGATCGCGGCGGAACGCCCGGCTGCGCGGTCGGCGTGTCGGAGCGGGGCACCGTCGTCTACACGCGCGGCTACGGCATGGCCAATCTCGAGTACGGTGTCCGGATCAAGCCCGATACGATCTTCGAGTCGGGCTCCGTCGCCAAGCAGTTCACGTCGGCGGCCATCGCGTTGCTGGCGATCGACGGCAAGCTCTCGCGCCAGGATCCCGTTCGCAAGTACGTGCCCGAGCTGCCTGATTTCGGCACCCCGATCACGATTCAGCAACTGCTCAATCACACGAGCGGCCTTCGCAGCCAGTGGCCGATGCTCTCGCTGGCGGGCCGCCCGCCGGGGATGGCGGTCCATACCGTCGACGAAATTCTCGAGCTGGTAAGCCATTACAAGGAGCTCAACTTCAAGCCCGGCGACGAGTATCTCTATAACAACACTGCCTTTACGCTCCTTGGCGTGATCGTCCAGCGCGTGTCGGGCAAGAGCCTGAACGACTTCACGAAGATCGTACCCGACCGGGCGACGGCGTACCGGGCAGATGCGGGGGGCCAGTTCCGGACGAACATGCCGTTCACGAATGTCATCGGCAACGGGGGGCTGCTGACGACGGTTGGCGACCTTCTCATCTGGAACGAGAACCTCGATCGCCCACGCGTCGGCGGCAAGGAGATGGTCGACCAACTCCAGAAGCGCGGTCGACTGAATGACGGGTTCGAGAACGAGTATGCCCAGGGCCTGGTCGTTACCGACTACCGGGGCGTACGCGAGGTCAGCCACGGTGGGTCCACCGGTGGCTATCAGACCTTCCTGGCGAGATGGCCGGACGAGCGCCTGTCGGTGGCGGTGTTGTGCAACACCACAGGGACCAATCCCGGCGGGTATGCCCATCAAGTGGCGGATGTGTTCCTGGCCGGCGCGCTCAAGGCCGTGCCGGTGCCGGCGTCCGTCACCGTACCGGCCGGCGCCCTCGCACAGGTGGCCGGTCTCTATCGAGAACGCGCGACCGATGCGGTTGTGCGCGTGGCGTGGGACAACGACAAGAAGACGCTGCGTATCGGCGGCCAGGTACTCATCCCCACCGGCGTCGGCGTATTGTCGGCCGGCGACGGGGCGCGAACCGTGTCGGTGCTGGGCGCGGCAGACGGCGAGAGACCCGCGTGGCCGACCTCTGAGCCGGCCGCGCGCCTGCTTGACCGCGACAGCCGGACGAAGCCGCGCATCTGGGATCGTGAGCAGCCCTTCGCCCCAACTCCGGCGCAGCTGGCCGCCTTTGCCGGTGAGTACTTCTGCGAGGAACTGGGCGTCACGTACCTGTTCTATGTCGAAGCCGAGTCGCTAAAAGTCAGATTCCGGCCGGCCCAGCGCTTCACCCTGACGCCGGTCTTCCAGGACGCCTTCGAAGGAGATGGCAACATCATCCGATTCACACGCGGTGCCGCCGGCTCGGTCGATGGGCTGCGCATCTACGCGGGGCGCGTCCGGCACCTGCGTTTTGTCAGGCGCTAGTGCGGGCAGCCGGTGCCCGAACAGGAGCATGTGATGACGGTCGCGACAGCCTCCACCGAGTTCCTCAATCTGATTGACGGCCGCTTCGTCGCGGGCCGGGGCTGGATCGAAGACCGCAATCCCGCCGATACTCGCGAACTGGTCGGCCTGTTTGCGCGGGGTTCAGCCGACGACATGCGGGCCGCGGTCGACGCGGCCGCTCGGGCGTTTCCGGCGTGGGCCGGCATGCCCGCCCCAGGCCGGGGCGAGTGTCTCTTTCGAGCCGCCGAGATTCTCGACGCATCCTTCGAGCTACTCGCCACCGACATGACACGCGAGGAAGGCAAGACGCTGCCCGAGGCGCGGGGCGAGGTCCGTCGCGCGATCAACATTTTCCGGTACTTCGGCGGGGAAGGTGCGAGGCAGCCAGGGCTGCTGGCGCCATCGGAACGCGATCGCGTGTTCTCGTTCGCGATCCGCAAGCCACTCGGCGTGGTCGGCCTCATCACCCCGTGGAATTTCCCGAGCGCCATTCCTGCCTGGAAACTCGCGCCTGCGCTGGTCGCCGGCAACACCGTTGTGCTGAAGCCCGCTTCGGCCGCACCACTGAGCAGCTGGCGGCTTGTCGACGCGCTCGTCAAAGCCGGCGTCCCCGCCGGCGTCGTCAACTTCGTCGCGGGGCCGGGGCGCGAGCTCGGACACGCGCTGGTCGAGGCGGATCCGACCCGAGCCGTCTCGTTCACCGGGTCGTGCGCAGTTGGCGCCACCCTCTACGATCAGGCCGTCGGCCGCCGCCTCCGTGTTCAACTTGAGATGGGCGGGAAGAATCCGACGGTGGTGCTTGCCGACGCGGATCTCGAACGCGCGGTAGACAACACGATCAACGGTGCGTTCGCGTCCACGGGACAGAAGTGCACCGCCACGAGCCGGGTGATCGTCGAGGCGCCCATCCATGATCGATTCGTCGAGCGTCTCGTGGCCCGGGCGCGCGGGCTCAAAGTCGGCCCTGGGATGGACCCGGCGACAGAGATCGGGCCGGCCATCGACGCGGATCAACTGAACACTGTGCTGCAGTACGTTGCTGCGGGCGTACGCGAGGGAGCGACGCTGGCCTGCGGCGGCAGGCGCCTCGAACAGCCGCCCTGCGATCACGGGTTCTTCGTTGAGCCGGCGGTCTTTGTCGACGTTCACGAACGGATGACGATTGCCCAGGACGAGATCTTCGGCCCGGTGCTGGCCGTGTTCAAGGCCCGCGATTTCGATGATGCGATGCGGCTCGCAAACGATGTCCCATTCGGGCTGTCGGCATCGGTGCAAACCCAGGATGTAGGCCGGGTGTTCGACTTCGTCAATCGGATCGAAGCCGGCCTGGTGACGGTCAATCTGCCCAGCGCGGGCGTGGAATACCAGTTGCCGTTTGGCGGGACCAGGCAATCCAGCTTCGGCCCGAAGGAGCAGGGACCGAATGCGCTGGATTTCTATACCGACTGGAAGACGGTGTATCTGAGGTATTAGGGAGAGTGTGATGTCGGATCGAATTGGCTTCATTGGTCTCGGTTTGATGGGCAAACCCATGGCGCTGAACCTGCTGAAGGCGGGGTTCTCGCTGGTCGTCAACAGTCGCAGCCGCCCGCCCGTCGACATCCTCGTGGAGGCCGGCGCCACTGCCGCCGCAACGGCGGCCGACGTGGCGGGACAGTCGGACGTCATCATCACCATGGTGCCGGATTCGCCAGATGTGCGAGCGGTCCTCGAAGGGCCGGGCGGCGTGTTCGAGACCGTGCGGGCGGGAAGTGTCATCGTCGACATGAGCACGATTGCGCCGGCCGTCTCACGCGAGCTGGCCGCGAAGGCGGCGGCGCGCGGCGTGCAGATGCTCGACGCCCCGGTCAGCGGCGGCGAGATCGGAGCCATCAACGCCAGCCTGTCGATCATGGTTGGCGGAGATGCTGCCACCCTCGAGCGTGTGCGGCCGATCTTCAACGCTGTGGGCAACCCCGAGCGCGTGGTACATATCGGGCCGTCTGGCGCGGGCCAGGTGTGCAAGGCGTGCAACCAGATCTGCATCGGAGGCGCCCTGGCATCGGTTGGCGAGGCCTTCGCGATCGCGCGCAAGGCGGGCATCGACCCGGCCAAGGTCCGCGAGGCGCTGATGGGCGGATTTGCCGCCAGCCGCGTGCTCGACGTGCACGGCGAGCGCATCCTCAAAGGCAATTACGTGCCCGGATTCAAAACGAAGCTCTACCACAAGGATCTTGGCATCGTCATGCAGACGATTCACGAACTCGCCGTGTCTGCGCCGGTGGCCGCGGTCGTCCAGCAGTACGTGAGCGCCATGATGGCGGCCGGGCGGGGAGAGGACGACTATTCGGCGCTCGCGACCGCGGTATTCGACGCGGCAGGGCTCGACCGGGAGTAACCCGAATCAGCTATCGGTACGCGACGAATCCGAGCGCGGCCGCCCCGAGAATGATGAACGCCGGGTTGATCCGGGTCAGCGTCAGCAGCGCGAGAGCTACCACGCAGAGCAGCACGCGGTCCCATCCCTGAACGAGCGCCGCCGTCAGGCCTGTCGTCCGTTCGAGACCGAAGACGGTTCTTCCCATGTCGTATGCCGTCCAGAGCAGCAGGCCGACGACTACCGGCCGGACGGCCTTGAGCATGGCTTTGACGGCGGGGCTGTCCTTGACGCCGAAGAAGAACACCACCATCACGAGCATGAGGAGTGTTGTCGGCAGCACCGTCCCGGTGGTGGCCGCGACCGCCCCTGGCACGCCAGCCAGTTTGTAGCCCACGTACGCCGACACCTGGGGTGCGATGGGCCCCGGAAGCGCATTGCCCACGGCGACCGCATCGGCAAATTCGGCCGGGCTCACCCATCCGATGGCGGTCGTCTCGCGCTGCATCAGCGCCAGCGACGCCGGCCCGCCGCCCCACGAGAAGAGCGCCACCCGCGTAAACACCACGAAGATCTTCCAGAGGATCGTCATGCGGCAGAGGTTATCATGAGGCTGTGGGTGGCGATTCAACCTGGATGAACTGGCAGGAGAAGCAGGAGAGATCCGATGGAGCCGAAGCGCTCGCTGCGTCGTTGGGGTAAGGCGGCGTTGATCGCGATGGCACTGGCAGTGGGGTGGTGGGGAGCGCAGGGGAGCCAGGCGGCGACCGGGAGGGCGTTGCAGACCCAGGGGAAGCCGCAGCCGGCCCTGCCGGCCAGCCTCGCCGATCTCAAGCCCGTCGAGTCCGACGACCGGATGCTGAAAGCGCCGCCGTCGATCACCATCAATCAGGACGGCACGGCCGAGGTGGCGTTTGAAACCGCGGTGGCGACACCCCCCGGTCGTCTCTATGTCGGTGCATTGAACCCATCGACCGCCATCGACACTCCGCTATGGTCCGTGTCGGTGCGCGAGCTGAACACGGAGCCCTCGACCAGTCATCGCGTCGCGATCGATCTCCGCCGGCTCGATTCGTGGCTCCTGCCGACGGCCAAAGATGGCGTCCGCGAAGCCGACGCCTACGTCCGTATCGAGCTGTACGATTCCCGCACGGCGGCCGCACGTTATTTCGAAGCCCGCGTCCATTTCGCGGTTGTCAACGGCCGGTACGAGAAGCGCACATCAGTCGTGCTGGGGCCGGTCATCGATCAGGTGACAACGGGTTCGGCGCTCGTGTCGTGGAACACGGATACTCCAGCCGCAGGTGTCGTCGAGCTCTGGACCGGCGACGCCGCCCGCAAGATCGGTGAGTTCAAGACGTCTGCGCCATCCGATCACCCTGTCGTGAAGATCGAAGGCCTGAAGCCGGGCGTGCGCTACCAGTACCGCGTACTCGTCTTTCATAGGGCTGACGGACCTGTGGCTTACACGGGACGTCTGTATCGGTTCACGGCTGCGCCGGTGTCTGGCGGCAGCTTCAAGTTCATGTTCATGTCCGACGGCCGCCCGTCATCCGGCGGCGGGTTCAACAACTTCAACGGCGTCAACGCCGCGGTGGAGCCGCGGCTGATGGCCGATGGCTACCGTCGTGGCAGCGCGTTCGCCCTTTACGCCGGCGATTTGACAGCAGGCTACACCTCGAGCGTCGAGAACTTTCGGATGATGCTGGACACGTGGAAACAGGTCAATGATCCAGTGGCCCACGAAATGCCGATCTACGAGGGCTTCGGCAACCACGAGTCGCTCCACGGCTTCTACGTCGACGCTCGGGGCAATCGCTACAGCACTGACCGTCTCGGGGAAAATTCGTCAGAGGCGGAATTTGCGGCTCGATTTGTCAATCCCGGGAATGCTCCGGAACCCGAGACCCGCGATGGTGTCGTCGGGCCGCCGTACAAGGGGACGGTCTATTCGTTCGATTTCGGAAACAGCCACTTCGTGATGCTCAACCTCGACTACTGGTTTACCGTCGGCGGTCCGTCGCGCGACACGGGCCTGGCGTGGAAGCTGCTCGGCGGGAATCGCGAAGGGTATGTGATGGCGAACCAGCTGGCGTGGCTCGATCGCGACCTGGCCGCCGCCCGCAAGCGTGGCGTGGTGAACATTTTTATCGCCGGCCACGAGCCGGTGCTGCCAGTCGGCGGGCACGTTGGCGATGCCATGTGGTGGCGCGGCCTCGACGATGCGACCCTGCCATCGGGCGACGTGCTGACGATGCGCACGAAGTTCCTGGCGATCGCGAACCGCTACGGCGTGACCGCCATGATGTTTGGCCACGAGCACGTCTACGCGAGACTGATGATTGACCACACCATCGACAAGAAGCTGACGCGGCCGATCGTCCAATTCATCAGCGGCGGGGCCGGAGCGCCGTTTTATCCGCAGGACACGTCGGCGCCGTGGGCCAAGGCCATCAAGAAGTTCGCGCCGACCAGCCACTACCTGATGTTCACCGTGTCGCCGTCCGGCGTGACGTTCGAGGCGATCGATCTCGACGGGCGTACTTTCGACAGCGGCGTGATCCGTTGAATCAGGACCGGCTTTTGCACTGATCGTGTTCAGAAGGCCGGCGGTGGCGGATTTCCGTTGCCGTCGGCATTCAGACAGTTCCCGATCGGCCCCTCGCATATGTTCGGCGTGTTATGCTGAGACTTCAGCCTCCGCGCGCTCGTCAGCAGCCGCTGGCGGGCCTGCCAGGTTTCGGCCGCGTTCTCGCCTGCGATCGGGTTCAGCGACCACTCCTCGTGACCGGCTATGACCAAAGGTTCCGCGCGTGCGACCGCCCTGGATGCCCTCAAGGCGCCGGTCACAGTGCTGGTTGGCCATTTCGGCTCGGGGAAGACGGAACTGGCCGTTAATCTGGCGCTCGGGATGGCGGGACGCGGCGAAAAGGTGTCGCTGGTCGACGCGGATCTGGTCAAGCCGTATTTCCGATCGCGTCTGCTGCGCGACGAGCTCGGCGAACACGGCGTCGATCTGGTGGCGCCGCATGGGGATCAGTTCTACGCCGACTTACCCATTCTCGTGCCCGAGGTCGCCGGTGCCATCGGTCAGGCGGAGGCGGGGCTGCGCCGGGTGATTGTCGATGCCGGCGGCGCCGATGTCGGCGCGCGCGTGCTCGGTGCGATCGGCGGGCTGCGGAATCCCGCCGTGACTGACGTGCTGTTTGTCATCAACGGCAATCGGCCGTTCGCCGAAGACGTGCCGAGCATCATCAGGATGCTGCGCGACGTGGAACAGGCCTCGAAGCTCCGCGTGAATGGACTGGTGGCCAACACCCACCTGATGAGTGAGACGACGCGTGAGGTGATTGGCATCGGGCTCGAGCTCGCCGATGCGGCGAGCCGCGAGCTGGGGTTGCCGGTGCGCTTCTGGGCCGCCATGGAAGAGATGGCGATGGACGGATGGCAGGGCAGTGACGGCCGGGACTGGCCGCTGCTGCGTTTGAACAGGCGGATCACGCCGCCAATTGATAGACAACCGCCGGGCGGACGCCGGCGTTCCAGCGTGCTGTAGTGAGGTGACGAGTGCCGACCCCGATTATCGACGTTGATCGCTGCAAGGGTTGCGAGTTGTGCGTGCACGCCTGCCCGACGCGGGTGCTGGAAATGTCGACCGACATTAACGTCAAGGGGTATTTCTACCCCAGCGTGGCGCGTGTCGACGACTGCAACGGGTGCCGTTATTGCCTGCTCGTGTGCCCGGACACCGCTGTCCAGGTCGAGAACAGAGGCAAGACCACCGTCCGGACGGATGGCCTGACAACCAGGCCGTTTACGTACTGTCCCGGCTGCACGCACGGCGTCATCCATCGCCTGGTGGGTGAGGTGCTGCAGGAGCTTGGCGTGCGCGAGCAGGCCGTCGGGATTGCGCCAGTCGGGTGCTCGGTGCTGGCCTACGATTTCTTCAATTGCGACATGCAGCAGGCGTCGCACGGCCGGGCCATGGCCGTGGCGACCGGTATCAAGCGCGGCCGCCCCGACCTGGTGGTGTTCACCTACCAGGGCGATGGCGACCTGGCCTCGATCGGCATGGCCGAGACCGTCCATGCGGCCAATCGCGGCGAGAAGATCACGGTCATCTTCGTGAACAACGCCATCTACGGCATGACTGGCGGACAGATGGCGCCAACCACGCTGGCGGGGCAGATCGCGACGACCTGTCCCACCGGACGCGACGTCACGCTGGCCGGCTATCCCATCCGCGTGGTCGAGCTCCTGTCGACGCTGCGCACGCCGGCGTTCCTGACGCGCGTGTCGGTCCACGAGCCCAAGGCCATCATGAACGCCAAGAAGGCGATCCGCAGGGCCTTCAAGTTCCAGATCGACAAGGTGTGCTTCTCACTGGTCGAAGTCGTGTCGACGTGTCCGACCGGGTGGGGCCGGCAGCCAAGCGAGGCGTGTGAATGGCTGGCGGATCAGATGTTGCCCTACTACCCCGTGGGTGACGTGAAGGTGCCGGAAGCCGCGCACTGACGAGAGGCCGGAGGAGATCATGTACAGCGAAATCATCATGGCGGGCTTCGGCGGCCAGGGCGTGTTGCTGATCGGCAAGCTGCTCGCGTACGCAGGCCTGAAGGGCGGGCTCGAAGTCACGTCGATGCCGGCGTACGGGCCCGAGATGCGAGGCGGCACCTGCAACTGCACGGTGGTGTTGTCGGATCGGCAGGTGGGCTCGCCCATCTCGCGCAGTCCGCACGGCGCCGTGGTCCTGAACCTGCAGTCGATTGACAAGTTCGAGCCGGCCGTCCGGCCGGGCGGGATCCTGGTCGTGAATACGAGCCTGATCAACCGGGATGCCGTGCGCAAGGATCTGATCGTCGTGCCCGTCGCGGCCAACCAGATCGCGCTGGAGGCGGGCAGTGCGAAGGCGACCAACATGGTCGCGCTCGGGGCGTTCCTCGGGGCGTCCGGGTTGGTCGATCTCGGCCTGGTGAAGGCGACGCTGGCGGAGAAGTTCGCGAGCCGCCCGAAGATCGTGCAGTTGAATCACGTGTGCCTGGACAAGGGTTTCGAGGTCGGGCAGACCTACGCCGCGGTGCCCGCCGGGCGCTAGCGCGTAGGGGCACGGCATGCCGTGCCCGATGTTGGTGCCCGTCATTCCGGAGAGGATGCATGGCGAAGAAATTGATGAAAGGCTGTGAGGCCATTGGCGAGGCCGCCGTCCAGGCGGGCTGCCGGCTGTTCTTCGGGTATCCGATTACGCCGCAGAACGAGATTCCCGAGTACATGTCCGGGCGGCTGCCGCAGGTCGGCGGCACGTTCGTGCAGGCCGAGAGCGAAGTGGCCGCGTCCAACATGCTCTATGGCGCAGCCGGCGCCGGCTGCCGCTGCTTCACGTCCTCGTCGAGCCCGGGCATCTCGCTGATGGCGGAAGCGATGTCCTACATCGCCGCCAGCGAACTGCCGGTCGTGTTCGTCAATATCATGCGGGCGGGCCCGGGATTGGGCGGCATTCTGCCGTCACAGGCCGACTACCGTCAGGCGACCAAGGGCGGCGGCCATGGCGACTATCGTCTGCTGGTGCTGGCGCCATCCACGGTGCAGGAAGCCGCCGACCTGATGATGGAGGCGTTCGACCTGGCAGACAAGTACCGCTCGCCCGTGATGGTCCTCGGCGACGGATTGATCGGTCAGATGATGGAGCCGGTCGAGTTCACGCGCCACATCGAGCCCGCCGACCTGCCGAAGAAGCCCTGGGCGACAACCGGAGCGCACGGGCGCGCGCCGAACATCATCAACTCGCTCTACCTGAATCCCGAAGATCTCGAGCGGCACAACTGGGATCTCGCGCGGAAATATCAGGCGATGGCGAGCGAGGTTCGGCACGAGACCTACCGGGCCGACGAGAAGCTGGACGTGCTGATCGTGGCGTACGGGACGGTGGCCCGCATCAGCCGCACGTCGATTGACGCGCTGCGCGAGAAGGGCCTGAAGGTCGGCTTGTTCCGTCCCATCACCCTGTATCCGTACCCGGCCGAAGCGCTGTCGCGCGCCGTTGAGCGAGCCGACCGGGTGCTGGTGACAGAGCTGAACACCGGACAGATGCTGGACGACGTTCGCGCGGTGGTCGCGGGCCGGCGCCCGGTCGAGTTCTTCGGCCGCGTCGGCGGCATGATCATGTCTGCCGAAGAGCTTGCCGAAAACGTGGAACGGATCGCCGCGGTCCCAGTCTGAGTCCGGAGCCCGGCCTGGCGGGTCGATCACGGCCGCGCGGCTTCTCGCCGTTCTAGACCCTGTCCTACCGCTTCACCACCGTGATCGTCACGTGCGACGGGTACTGCGCGGAGTGGTGCACCACGTTGTGGGCGACGCGGCCGGTCGCTTCGTCGTAGTTGCGTCCGCCCGTGTTCATGTTGCGGTCGAAGCGCGGGAAGTTGCTGCTTGCCACTTCGATCCGCAGCCGATGCCCAGCCGCGAAGTAATTGCTCGTCGTCAGCGGTTGCAGCGTGACCTTGTACACCTTGCCCGGCTCCATCCACACGAGCGGCTTGTCGTAGCCGTCGCGATAACGCATGCGCTGAATCGACTCGTCCAGGTTGTACGCGCGGCCATCAGGATAGACGTCGATCACCTTCACGGTGAAATCCGTGTCCCTGGCATCTGACGAGACGTAGAGCGTCGGTTCAATTGGTCCGCTCACTTCCGTGTCTGTCGCGAAGGGCGCTGACGTATACACCAGGATGTCGGGTCGCGCTTCCATCTTGCGCTGGTCGAACGCGCCGCCCGTCACCGCATTTCCGGTGCAGCAGACATTGCCGCCGTACGACGTGACCGGGTTCGCCGGGTCGTACGGGAATGCGTCCGGTGCATCCTGCGCCGGCGCGGCTGACGCGAGCGCGCCGTCACCGTCGAGCGTGTTGGCCTTGCCGCCGCTCGAGAGGAAGAACGTCATCGGCTGGGCGCCGGTGGGCGGCCAGGTATCGGACGTCTGCCATTTGTTCAGGCCCATCGTAAAGTACGTCACCTTCGGCAGCTTAGCGAGCACATCGCTCTTCTCGCCCTTCACGAACTGATCGAAGAAGGCGTTCACGATCTCGGTGTAGTTGAGCCGCGCATCGCCCATGCTGCGCTCGCCGACGATCGTGTCAGCGGTCGCGCGCGTGTAACCACAATGAGTCGTCGGCGCGATGATCGCCCACTGATGACTGGCGACCTCCGGTGTCGCGGTCTTCCGCACGTGATTGAACAAGGCGAGGTTGGGACCAACCGAGACGTCGTACCACGACATGAAGTAGAGGCCGGGCACGTTGAGCGGCATGTCGTCGTGCCACAGGCCGCCTTTGTACCACGCCGGATCGTTCGGCGTGCGCTGGATCATCCGCCCGCCGGTCGCGACGGGCATGGCGTCGGCAAAGACTCCGTGCGGCCCGTCTACGGCCTTAATGATGTCCTGGGTGGGGAGGTGCGACAGCGCCTTCGACCAGTCCACTGGCGGCAGCTGCTGGGCCAAATCGAATGACTTCGAGGCCCGGACCAGATCCTCCTGCGATGTGCCGGGCGGGAACATCGGCCGCACCTGATTCTGCTGGCCGTAGATCCAGCTGATGAACAGCATCTGCACGGCGCCGCCGCGGTACCAGTTCCCCTGTTCGTAGTAGCCGCCGACGCGGCCGACTCCGGCGCCAAATCCCTGGACGTTCATCGCGGCGAACGCGGGGTTCCCGGTCGCGGCCACGCCCATCTGGTATTCCGCGGTCGACGAGCAGCCGGTCGTGCCGACCTTGCCGTTCGACCACGGTTGCTTCGCGATCCACGTGAGCGCGTCATCACCGTCCGAACGCGGCGGGCCGAGGATGTCGTAATTCCCCTCCGAGAAGAAGTGACCGCGCTCGTTCTGGTCAACGTAGGCGTAGCCGCGTTTGACGGCGGTAAGGGCGGCGGTCATGTCGCGCGGGACGCCGCTGCGGACATCCCAGTAGTTGAAGTTGTAGGGCGTGCGCACGAGGATCGTCGGCACCTTCCTGGACGAGTCCTTCGGTCGATAGACGTCGGTCGCGAGTCGCACGCCGTCGCGCATCGGCATCATGACCTTGCGCTCGATGACGGCGATCGACGCGAGCTCCTGTTCAATCGAGAGCCGGGCGGCGGCTTGATCGGGCGACAAGCCCGCCCCACGCTGCGCAACGACGACGATGGTGGCGGCGATGACGGCGAGGGCCGTCGAGATCAGATAGCGGCGGCACGTGTGCATGTGGGCTCCCGGGTTCCGACGAGTCTACACCCGGCAGGGGCATCGGCGTACCGAGCGGCAAAGGGCCCTGCCAGCATCGACTTGCAGCCGACAGCGGTCACACGACGGTGGAATGGACCTTCGTGTCCCGGGACGATGGCACGACGTTCGTCAGCGCGCTACCTCGCCGAGAACCGATAGACCGTCGTCGACCTGAACGTCCGGCCGGGCGCGAGGACCGTCGGCGGAAACGCGGGATGGTTGATCGAGTCGGGGTAGTGCTGTGTCTCGAGGCAGAATCCGAAGTGCTTCTTGTAGGCGACGCCGGCTTTGCCCGTGATCGTGCCATCGAGAAAGTTGCCCGTGTACAGTTGCACGCCGGGTTCGGTCGTCAGCACGTCCATGATCCGTCCTGAGGTCGGCTCGCGTACAGTGGCCGACAGCGCGAGCACGCCTCCTCCGTGGTTGAGCACGTAGTTGTGGTCGTAGCCGCCGGGCGCGGCCCCGGGCACCTGGTCGATGCGCGCGCCGATAGGGGTCGCCCGCGTAAAGTCCATGACGGTTCCGCGAACCGTCGCGATGTCGCCGGTCGGAATCAGCGTGGCGTCCACGGGCGTGAAGCGGTCGGCCATGAGCGTGAGTTCGTGGCCGAGAATGTCGCCGGCCCCGTCGCCCGCGAGATTGAAGTAGCTATGGTTGGTCAGCTTGATGGGCGTCGGCTTGTCGGTGGTCGCCGTGTAATCCAGGCGGATTTCGTTCCGGTTCGTCAGCGTATAGGTGACCGAGGCCGTCACCGTTCCCGGATAGCCTTCCTCGCCATCGGGACTGACGTAGACAAACTTGACCGCCACGCCGTTGACCGCCGGCACGGCCTGCGCCTTCCAGATTCGCTTGTCGAAGCCCGTGTTGCCGCCGTGCAGGTGATTGGGCCCGTTGTTGGTGACCAGCGTGTACTCCTGGCCGCCAAGCCGAAATTTGCCTTTGGCAATCCGGTTTGCCACACGACCAATGGTCCCGCCGAAGTGCGGGTTCGGGCCTTCGTACCCCTCAAGCGTTGTGAAGCCGAGCACGACATCCGCCATGGCGCCTGTGCGATCGGGCACGTGCAGTTCGGTCAGCAGCGCGCCAAACGTGATGATCCTGGCGATCATGCCCTTGGCGTTGGTCATCGTGTAGACGTCGACGGCTGCGCCGTCTTTGGTCACGCCGTACTTGGCCTTATCCACACGTGCCGCCTGTCCAGAGGGCGTCGCCTGCGCGCTCGCCATCGTCGTGACACACACGAGACAAAGGACAGCGCAGGCCGTGATGGCGATTCCCGTTCGCGATGCAGGCATGATGAGGCTCCTTCGAGCGAGAGGCCGCGCGGTCAGGCGACCGTGGTCCGAGAGGACGCGGGAGCCGGTGCCGGGCGGGCCGTCTCGTACGCGAACGCCAGCGCGTCCTCCACGAGGCCGATGCGGACGGTGCCGCCGTGCTCGAGCGCCCCGAACAGGATGGCGTCGGTGAGCTTGTCGCGCACCTCGGCCTGGATGACCCGTGCCAGCGGGCGCGCCCCGTAAAGCGGGTCGTAGCCCTTGCGCGCCAGCCAACTCCGGGCCTCCGGCTCCAGCGCGATGGCCACGCGGCGTTCGCTCAGTTGCGCCTCGAGCTGCATGATGAACTTCTCGACGATCGTCTCCATCACCGCCGGCGAGAGCGGATTGAAGTTGACGGTGGCATCCAGGCGATTGCGGAACTCCGGGCTGAAGATCCGTTCGACCGCCTCCCTGGCGCGCGACTTCTGAGCCTTGTGCCGGGTGGTGCCGGCGATCGATCCGGTCGTGCCGAAGCCGATGAGCGACGCGTTCATCTCGCGCGACCCGGCATTCGACGTCATGATCAGGATCACCTGCCTGAAATCCGCCTTTCGCCCCATGTTGTCGGTGAGCGTCGCGTGGTCCATCACCTGCAGGAGGATATTGAAGACGTCCGGGTGCGCCTTTTCGATTTCATCCATCAGCACGACGGCGTATGGATGCGTGCGGATCGCGTCGACCAGCAGGCCGCCCTGCTCGAACCCGACGTAGCCGGGCGGGGCGCCGATCAGGCGAGCGACCGCATGCTTCTCCATGTACTCGGACATGTCGTATCGGACGAACTCGTTACCCAGGTGGATCGCCAGCTGCTTCGCCAGCTCCGTCTTGCCCACGCCGGTCGGGCCGGTGAACAGGAAACAGCCAGCCGGGCGTTCGGGCTGCCCGAGTCCCGCTCGCGAACGCTTGATGGCGGAGGTCACCAGCGCGACCGCCTCGTCCTGTCCGAACACGACCCGCTGCAGTGATTCGTTGAGTGTGCGGAGCCGTTCGCGGTCCGACGCGCTCGCCTGCTTCTCCGGGATCCGGGCCATGCGCGCGACGACGGCCTCGATGTCGTCGGGTGAGACCGTCCGCGGTTCCGGGCCGGCGTCGGGCAGGGGAGCGGTCAGCCGAAGCCTGGCGCCCGCCTCGTCGATGATGTCGATGGCGCTGTCCGGCAGCTTGTAGTCGCGAAGATGCCGCTTGGCGAGTCTGGCGGCCGTGTCGAGCGCGTCATCGCCATACCGCACGCTGTGATGGGCTTCGTACCGGCTGCGCAGGCCCTTCAGAATCAAAACGCTCTCGTCGATCGTTGGCTCGTCGACGACGACCTTCTGGAGGCGGCGGGCCAGCGCGCGGTCCTTCTCGATGTGCTTGAAGTCCTCGAACGTCGTCGACCCGACGACGCGCAGTTCGCCGGAGGTGAGCACCGGCTTGATGAGCGTCGCGAGGTCGAGCGTGCCGCCGGTGGTGGCGCCGGCGCCGACGGTAGAATGGATCTCGTCGATGAAGAGAATCGGCAGCGGGCGGGCCATCAACGCCGCGATGACCGCTTTGAACCGCTCCTCGAAATCGCCTCGAAATCGCGTGCCCGCCAGCAGGGCTGCGGTGTCGAGCGCGAAGACTTCCGCACCCTTGAGCAGGTCCGGCACGTCTTCGTTCAGCAGCCGCTGGGCGAGTCCCTCCGCCAGCGCCGTCTTGCCGACGCCGGCGTCGCCGACGAATACAGGATTGTTCTTGCGCCTTCGACACAGGATTTCGAGCGTGCGCAGCAGCTCGCTGGAGCGGCCCACCAGGGGATCAAGTGTGCCCGATCGCGCGCGC